>JBQGDD010000103.1:0-4463 GCA_052038845.1 Dyadobacter sp.
ACTTTGTAGTATTTATTTCAAAGCTGTCGCCCGCTTTCATTCCCAATAATTTTATTCCTAAAGGAGCCTGTGGCGAAAGTGCTATTACCATTTTACCGTCTATTGTAATTTTTGGTAATGCTAAACTTACAAATAAGTACATTTCATTAGCTTTTACCAAACTCCCCCTGATTATCCTGTCGGATACTGTTTCTGCATCAATTTTTGCCAGTAATGCTTTCTGTTCCAATACTTCCCTAAGTTTTGCATTAAGTTTTTCCTGTTCAAGGTGCATCATAGATAAGGCTGTTTCATGCTTATCTCCCGCAGAACCTTTGGCATCATTAGCCGCATCATCAGTAAGTGCTGCTATCATATCTCTAAAAGCATCTTCTTTATCCTGCACCTGCTGTTTATAATAGCTGAGTACTTTTTGCTTAAACTCTTTCATAAATAGTTATGATTAAAAAACCCGGCAGCCATAAACTACCGGGCAATAAAATATATTTTAGCTCTTTTAAATTAGCTATGTATTAAAAATCAAACTTGTAAGAAGCCCCCACTAAAAACTGGAATCCCTGTACCTGATAATTTACCCAGCGCTGATAATTTTGGTTGGCAATGTTATTTAACCTAAGGAAACCTGTCAGCCTTTCGCTGTACCTGTACCCTAAGTGTGCATTGATATCAAAAAAACTGTCAAGTGTTACCACTTCAAGAGATGATGGAGGCGGGAAACCACCTGAGCCATCCTGAAATCTTACTAAATCTTTTCTTTCGCCAACAAAAAATACATTTGTTCCTGCATACCATTTTTCAGTAATATCTACATCAAGACTGGCACCTACTTTTAGTTCCGGCAAGTTAAACGCTTCTTCAAGGTCTGTATTGTAATTAAAGTAGCTTCCGTTAACACCAAACCTCACATTCTTAGAGAAATCTGCTTTAAGTTCCCCAAAAAAGCTGATTGTCTGTAACCTGTCATACGCAAGCCCAAACGAGTTTCCATATGCATAACCGTTATCAGTAGCTACATCAGTAACCAAAGATGAAACCGGATTGTTTAAAAAGAAGGCTCTGTTATCCTCATTCATGTACGATCCGCGAATGTTATAAGCTACTGTACTTGCCAGTTTACCCTTTAAACCTACGTATATATCATACTGCTGGTCTGTTGGGGATATATTAAATAAGGTAGGCGAAACAAAAGGGTTTTCGTCTACAAAATCTGCATACGAGTTTTGTTGTAATCTACCCTCGGCACCTGCATAGGCTATCATTAAATCGCCAACCACTTTATAAGATGCTTTTACCTGCGGATATACAAAAAATTTGTTGTTGCTGTCATTGTTCATTTTACCCATGCTGTAAAATATACCCGCACCTAACTGTACCGAAAGATCATCTGTTTGGTATAATACACTTGGTTGGATACCTAAATTAAAGTGGCTATAACTTGTTTCATTTGCCTGAAAATAATCCTGTTCAAATGATCCGCCTACATAATCGGCAATAAAATCAACTTTAATTTTTTCTCCGAAGGCATCAATATCCAAAGAAGGAGTTACAAAAAACCTGTTCTCGGCTGAGCCAAAGGCATCCCAAAAGCGCTTGTACTGTATTGTAGCATCTTTAAAAAAGCTGTCTTTTGCCCCTACCTGCCCACCAACATAAAAAGAATGGTACGTTTGCTGCCCGTCGATATTTAATATAGCAACCGATTCGGCATTAAACATTTCCGGAAGCCCATACCAGTTGTATATCCTGTGCTGATAGCCTAAATCAGCATTCCAGCTAAAATCCCTTTGCCTGTTGCCATAGGTTAAATCTAAAGATGTGTCATAGTAGCTGTCATCAAGCAGTACGCCGTCTATCCCCCCCTGGGAAGATAAATGCCGCAACATTCCGCCAACATATTCATTACGGTTTAGGTTCTCGGTTACAAATAACTCGGCATTTACTGTACCATAGTTACCAACGCCCAATGTGGCATAGTTATTAAATAACTTTTCACGCTTTTGTCTTTCCACATTAGCCGCCTTGCCTTTTGCGGGTGTAAAAGTTGAGGCTACAGGAAAAGAAAATATGTTGTACTGTATTTCTTCTCTCAGGCTGTTATCTTCATCTTCTATAACAGGGGTTTCTTTTACTTTAAAAGCATCAGATATTGTTGGGGTATAAGGCTTAACCACATTTACCACTTCAGTACCTATTTTTTCATCCTTTTTTTGGGCAGATGTAGCCTGTGTAGCTATAAGTGCACCAAATAATGCTATTGTATATTGAAATTTAATTTTCATCGGTTGTTTCTTGTTTGGCTTAATTATAACTATTCTTCTACAGATGAATTACGTTTAGACTCTGCGGTTTTAATATTGGCAAGTTCTTTTTGTGCCTCTTCAACCACATCGGGGTAATCTTTAAAGTTTTTAATAATGCTTTCCAGTATATAGGTAGCCTGGAAGCTGTCATTAAGCCCATAGAAGTTTTTAGCCATAAGCACAAGCCCTTTAGCTCCAAAGTATTTATAGCCTGAATAATCTTTAGTCAGCTTTTGGACAGATGCATTAGACGCATCATACACCCCATCTTTATTTTTAAAGTATGCATCATAATATAATGCTTCTGCTGCAAGCTCTCCTTTAGCTATGGTAAACAGTTTAGTATATGCTGCCCTTGCTTTCTGCTCATCATTTGTCCTGATTGCTGAACGTGCTATAATAATCTGGGCATCACTTTTTACCCTGTCTTCAGTTTTATTGTTTGCCATAACCTTTTCTGCATATACTACCGCATTGCTGTAATCTTTCTGGTCGTAATAAGCCTTCATAAGGTTAGACTGTGCAAAGGTTACATTTTGAGGATAATCTGCCTCTGACTCCAGCCTTTTTAGTACAGGTACAGCTTTGGCATAATCGTTTTTCTTAAGGTGTATTTGAGATAAACGTGCCAGTGCCTGCTCTGTAAACTCATTTCTTGATTTAGAAATTACAAACTCATAATGCTGTATGGCATTATTTTCTAAACCATCAGCATAATATGCCTGCGCCAAATAAAAATTAGCTTTTAAAGAAGAAATTCCGTTAGGGAATTTAGCCACATAGCTGCTTAAAGATGATATAGCCTGCTTGGTATTATTTTGCAGGTATTGTTTTTCAGCAGCCTCAAATGCGGTATTGTCAAGGTCAGCATCAGATACATCTACAAAGCTCAGGGTTTTAACCCACGATGCATACTCATCTGTCCTGCCACTGTCAACATATATCAAACGTGCTGTAGATACTGCTTCCATCGCTTCGGGCGTGTTAGGGAAATCAGCAACTACTTTTTTAAATTTATCTAAAGCCTTTTGATCGTTTTCAGCATTATAGTAAATTAATGCCTGGCGCATTAACGCTTTAGAGATGTAAGAGCTTCCCTTATATTCATAAATAAGCCTGTCATAAGCCTGTAAAGCTGCCTGCGTATTATTTTGTGTTACATAGGTATTACCTATTTCATACAGGGCATCATCTGCATACTTAGATTTTGGATAGTTTTGCACAAACTTAGTCAGGTCGTCAATTTTCTTCTCATTCCTGTCAACAAAACCATAGCTTATACCTTTTTGAAAAAATGCATAGTCAGCATCTATCCCCTTCATCTCAATAGCCTTATTATATGCCTCCATAGCGGGCCAGTATTTACCCGAAACAAAGTGGCTGTCGCCCAGGCGCAGGTAAGCATCATTCAGCCTGATATTATCATCTTTTGCTGCCGAAACATACTGCTGGAAAAAATTAGCAGCCTGCTCATATTCTTTTAGTTTAAAGTATGTGTAAGCAAGGTTATAGTTGATGTTTTTAAACTCCGGAGTTGTTTTTGCTTCAGCAAAGCCGGTAAACTGCTTAAAGCTTATTATTGCTTCATTGTACTGATCGAGCACATACTCTGTTTCTGCCTTCCAAAAAGTTGCTCTTGCTGTAAATTTGGCATCACGCTGTTCAGCTATAGATTTTTTAAAAAGTGATAACGCTTCCTGATAGTTACCGTCAGTATAAAGTTCCATACCTCTGTAAAAAGCCACTTTTTGGTAAGCCGCCCTGTTTTCGGGAGATTTATTTTTTTCCAGCAGCGTTAAGGCTTCCTTGTAGTTTTTTGAGGTAATGTATGAATTAATCAACAGTGTCTGCACCTCCTGCCTATAGGGAGTTTGCGGATACTTATTTAAATATGAATTTAATACTTCGGGAACACTTTGGTAAGGGTTACCAATCTCATAACTCAGCTTGGCATAATTTAAATAAGCATCTTCCTGTATTTTTGCGTCAAAATCCATTTCAGATGCGTTTTTAAACGCATTAAGTGCCTGTTGCTTTTTATTGGTTTTAAGGTAGCTCTCCCCTAAATGGTAGTAGGCATTTTGGGCAACAAAATCTTTACCCTGAACTATTTTATTAAATTCGGCAATAGCGTTTTCATAATCGCCCTGCTGATAGTAAGCA
>JBQGDD010000104.1:0-2447 GCA_052038845.1 Dyadobacter sp.
CGCCTGATCGTTGGGTAAATTAGGCGATGGTCTCACGGGAAGCGAATAGTCATCATCGTGTTTCCAGTTTTTAAGTTTAATCACTTTAAGATCACATTTTTTACCATCCGGTAGCCAACCTTCACCATTTATCATTTGGGCATATTCTCCAATAGTCATCCCATGCAAAACTGGGATTGGGTGCATACCAATAAAACTCTGGTTTTCTGTCTCTAATATCGGTCCGTCAATAATACCGCCATTAGGATTTGGTCTGTCCAGTACTATTAAAGGTATATTGCTTTCTGCACAGGCTTCCATTATATAATGTAAAGATGATATATAGGTGTAAAAACGTGCACCTACATCCTGTAAGTCAAAAACTAAAACATCTATATCTTGTAATTGCTCTGGTTTTGGTTTTTTGTTGCTCCCGTAAAGGGATATAATGGGTAGCCCCGTTTTAACGTCTTTACCATCCTTTATAAGTTCGCCTGCATCGGCAGTACCGCGAAAACCATGCTCAGGGGCATATATTTTCTTGACATCAATCTTTCGGTTTATCAAAAAATCAACAATACTTAGTGTGTCCTTTTTAATTGCCACGTCGCAACTGTTTGAATTTTGTGAAGCATTATATTTAGTTGTGAGTATTATAATACCAGTTTGATTGGTGACTATGCCAACTTTTTTGTTCCTTAATAAAGGCATGTATTTGTCAAAATTATCTGCTCCGGTTTTAATAATGTCAGTAGTGAGGGTATTGTCTGTTATCTCACGTTTCACATCTGATAATTCACCATTATTCCTTTCGGTTTCCGGCTTTATTGAATTTCCGCAAGCCGCCATTAATATAAATGAGAATATAATTGTATTTTTGAACAACGAATATGATACCATAAAATTTGAATTTAGAATATTTTATAGCCAAACGCCTGGTTTCGGCCAAAGACCATAAAAGTAGTATATCTGCACCAATTATAAAAATAGCTATTATAGCTATTGCTATAGGTATTGTTATGATGATAATAGCTATAGCTACAGGGGTAGGGCTGCAGGAAAAAATACGCGAAAAAATTTCAGCCTTTAACGGTCACGTTATTATTTCAAATTTTGACGATAACCAGTCAGAAGTCAGTGTGCATCCTATATCATCTGTTCAGGACTTTTATCCTGAGTTTACATCTGTAAAAGGAATTAATCATATTCAGGCTGTAGCCTCAAAGGCAGGTATTATAAGGACAGAAGAATCTTTTGAAGGCATAATATTTAAAGGGGTAGGTAAAGAATACAAGTGGGATAACCTTAAAGAATATATGATGTCAGGGCGCATACCTAACCTGAATGATAATTTAAATGAAGAAGTGGTACTGTCTTCTTATTTGGCAAACAGACTAAAATTGAAAGTAGGCGATAGGTTTAACACCTATTTTATGAAGGAAGAAGCAGATGCCATGCCTAATATGCGGGTATTTGAGCTTGCGGGTATATACAATTCAGGATTTCAGGAATTTGATGCTACTTATGTGATAGGGGATATTCGCCACATACAGCGTATAAACAAGTGGCGAAACGGCGAAGTAGGCAATTTCGAAGTTTTTATAGATGACTTTGATGCGTTAAAACAAAAAGGAGAACAGATTTATGAAGCCATACCCTCAACGCTTGACAGCAGAACTATAGAAGAACGATACTATAATATATTTGAATGGCTAAAACTGTTCGACTTTAATATTATACTCATTATTGTAATAATGGTAGTAGTAGGTACAATCAATATGGTAGTCGCACTATTAGTACTTATATTAGAGCGTACTCAAATGGTAGGCATGCTGAAATCTTTAGGAGCCAGCAACTGGTCCATCAGGAAAATATTTTTGTATAACGCAGGCTATCTTATAATAAAGGGACTCCTTTGGGGCAATATAATTGGGCTGGGACTTATTTTAATTCAAAAATATTTTGAAGTTATAAAGCTCCCGCCAGAAAATTATTATGTAACAGTAGCCCCTGTAGTAATAAATGTACCTGCAATATTGCTCGTAAACTTGGGTACAATAATAGTATGTTTACTGTTATTGCTCATTCCGTCCTATATTATTACAAAAATTTCTCCCGTAAAAGCCCTTAGGTTCGATTAAGTAAAATCGCAATAAACCTATACTGCTTTCAATAAATCTTTAATAAAAGGAGATAAGAGTAAAAAAACTCCCCCCTCCAACATATGCAATTCCAGTTAGTTAATAAAAAGTTAAGAAAAAGGACAAAAAAAGGTATGATAAAAATTTGGAAAGTTGGAAAAGGATACTACTTTTGCACCCGCATTAGCAAACAAGTTCATCGACATACAGACAAGCAATAAGCCCTTTTAAGGAAAGACAGCAAAGCCGATAACGCCATGCAGCCCTCCAAAAAGAAAGCAGAAAAAAAAGCAAAAAAAGATTTGCAGGGAACGAAAAAAAGATAGT
>JBQGDD010000105.1:0-11487 GCA_052038845.1 Dyadobacter sp.
CTCGGGTAACAGTACATTTTTAATATCATAGGCACTCATTTCAGGCTGTAAATCGTAAGTAGGCACTTTGGGTGAAGGGCACATTAACCTTGTTTCTCCTTCAAATGGTGTTTCCCTTCCTCCGGAAAAAAAGAATGTTACGTGTGGGTATTTCTCAGTTTCGGCTATGCGTATCTGCTTTTTTCCATGTTTTGAAAGAACTTCACCTAATGTTTCGGTAAGGTTGTCTTTATCGTATATAACGTGAATGCCTTTAAAACTGTCATCATAATTCGTCATGGTAACATAGTATAACGGCATTTTGTGCATATTTTCTTCGTGCATATCCACCTGTGTCAGTACTTCAGTTAGCTGCCTGCCCCTGTCAGTCCTGAAGTTAAAGAAGATAACCACATCATCAGGCTCAATAACCGCTATTGGGTTAGTGCCATCATTTGTCATTATTATAGGTTTGATAAATTCGTCGGTAATTCCGTTATCATAACTTTCCTGGATGCTTTTTACAGCGTTGGTACTTGGTATGCCCAGCCCGTTTACCAGCAGGTCATACGCCAGCTTTACCCTTTCCCAGCGTTTATCCCTGTCCATAGCATAATAACGGCCAACTACAGAGGCAAGCTGTGCAGTAGTACCTTTAGTATAATCTTCAAGCTCTGTTATAAAGTTTATACCAGATTTTGGGTCAACATCACGCCCGTCTGTAAAAGCGTGTACATATACATTTTCCAAACCTGATCGCTGGGTAGCAGTTATAAGCCCTTTTAAATGATTTATATGCGAATGTACCCCCCCATTGGATACAAGCCCTAACAGGTGTACCTTTTTATTGTTCTTTTTGGCATAGGCAAAAGCATCCTTAAGCGGCTGCTCGTTTATGAGCGTATTATCCTGCACTGCAAGGTTTATTTTTACCAGATCCTGATATACAATGCGCCCTGCACCAAGGTTCATATGTCCCACTTCGCTGTTACCCATCTGCCCTTCAGGCAGCCCAACGTTAAGACCATCTGTTCGCAAGGTTGCATTAGGGTAATTTTTATAGAGGCTGTCTATAAACGGCGTGTTGGCACAGTCTATGGCAGAAACCTTTGGGTCTGGCGATTTGCCCCAGCCGTCCAGTATCATTAAAATTACTTTTTTGTTCATATTTTGTTAGATTAGATGAGACTTTTTATGGCATTATAATCTATAAAATAGCGAAGACTTACAGAGAAAATGCTATTAAGGTTATTTGTAAAAAGGTTATTTATATTTTGTGAATAGTTACGGTTTACCAAATCCAGGTCGTTTGCGGCATTGTTCCTGTATAAAACGGAGAGCTGGCTTCCGGGTGCAAACCACCAGGTATAAGACAGGTCAAAATTCCAGTTGTTATAGGTGAAATCCATGTTTTCTGAAAAAGTATTGTTTTCAGACAAATCGCCGTTTTCCTGCAGCGTAAAGAATTGCAGGTTTTCTCCGTATGTCCAGTAATGCCTTGCTGTTAAATTAATAGTCATGGTATTGCTTACAGAATATTTGCCCGATAAGCCGTTAGTAACTGTTGTCCTGTCCCTTTCGGTAAAAATTATATCATCGTTATCAAAAGCTACCCAGCCCTTATTACTGGTATCCAGCCCATAATTAAGGCTGTATATCATCTGCAGCCTGTTGTTAAAACGGTAGCGAGGGCTGAAATGAAGCCCGTAGTAGTTTCTCCTGTCCTCTTCACTTAGCCATACATCAGGGCGTATATCAACAGCAAACCTCCTGTTGTAGTTAGAAGAAAAATAAGCGTAGGCATAAATGCTTTTTGGCATCTTTACAAACCTGTCTTGTACGCGGGGTTCATAAAAATCGTATGTTTCATAAAGCTTGTACTCAACCCCATAGCTAATATAGTCATTTTTTCGGGTGTTTGAATTTACATGTGCTTCTATATAAGCATCCTGCAATTTACCCATATCATTATGAAATTCCGAGTAAACATTAGCATTTATCTGAAAGGTGTTAAACAGTTTAGTAGGGTTAAGTATCCTATAGCTGGCATTGCCATGAAAATTGTGAAAGTTTGTCGCGAATATTATCCCCATGTCATTAATGTCAAAATCTCTTGATACATAATAATTTGATAGCCTGTAACGGAATTTTCCCTTTGTTTTTCCTGCGCTTATGTAGGAGCTGTGCCCCACTTTATCTTCAATATCATTAACGGTACTAAACTTTAAATCGCCCGAAAGGTTGTAGCTGTTATCCCGTGTGTTGAGATTATAAACCAGCGCACTTACGTTAGCATCCCTAAAATGACCGTTTCTGGTAACATTGGTATTTACAAGCGAAACAGATGAGTTTTTCCTGAAGCGCTGGTCTAATACCATTACATTATAATTAGCTAAGGGTTCAATCATTTCCTTTCTTGTTTGCCCTGTTACCGTATCTATTACTGTAGCATAGGTGTTCTCTGTTACGGCATTCATTACGCCTATGCCCAGTCCATTGGCTGTACGCCCTGATACTTTCATAGCATTTATAAGGTTTACCGTACCCGGCCTTTGTGTAACCTGTTCATTTTCATTAAGTGTGACCCTGCCAGAAGCCGGCCCGCCAATACGGCGTGTGTAAAGCAGGTCGCCTTTGTTAAAAATATCAGTTCCTTCGGTAAAAAAGGGTCTGTTTTCGTTAAACTGCTGCTCAAAAGGACCTAAATTAAGTACAACTTCATCAAAAGCTGCCTGCCCAAAATCGGGAATCAGTATAGCATCCAGTGTAAAGGAGTCATTAATGCCGTATTTTATATCCATACCTACTTTAACGGTGGCATCAGTGCCTTCACTATTATCATTTACATACAGGGATGAATATGGGATAAAAAATAAGCGGGTAGGGGGAGTAATATTTTCAATGCCTTTTAAAAGCCCTGTCTGTACTATGGCAGAGCCGATATTACGGTCTATAGGGTTCCAGAAAAATTTTTGCCGCTCTTTGCGCACCTCCCTGTAAAAGTTAAGACCCCAAAACTGTTCTTTATCTTCGGAGAATCTTAGTGCCGCATAAGGTATTTTCATTTCAACCACCCAGCCATAATCAGTAATCTTAACTTCGCTGTACCATATAGCATCCCATGAGTAGTCTTCGTTATTTTCGGTTGCCAGGCAATCAAGCTGTGTTCCCGCTGCACTTACAAAAAACCTGAAGTCCTGTTGCCCGTCATTATATCCGTTTATAAAAACACCAAAATGATCTGCCGTCTGGAAATTATCCCTAAGAGCAATTTCCTTCATTATATTTTCAGGATCATCATATAGTACTGCACCAAAGTATATTGCCTCATCATCATACACGACTTTAACCACACTTTTTTTATTTTCGTCTTCTTTACGCCCATTATCAGGTTCATTCATTATAAAGCCTTTGGTTTCTTCTGCCTGAGACCATATTTCCTCATCAAACACGCCGTCTATGGTTATTTTAGCGTCAGTCCTTGTGGCTGTTGTAGTTCTTTTTTGCGAATAAGTATGTGTGGAAATAAGAATAAAAATAGTTAATATTCTGATATTTAAGGTATTCATTAAGTTTGGTAGGGTTTTTGCAACATATATAGTGAACGCGTAAAATTAACTTTTTCTTATTAAGAATACAATACCCAATAGTTTTACACGTTATTGAATGCGAGAGGAGTAACGGAAATCGTTTTCGTTACACATGAATGTTAAATATTTGATTTTAACAGTATTATAGCTTTGTTATTAGATTTTGATAACTATTTTAGCGCCTGTTAAAAGCAAGAAACTACTAAATTATGATAAACAACTTTTTTACATCAATTTTCTTTTTATTATTTTCTGCAACAACACCTACACCTATAACAACAACACACATTGACCCACCGGTTAATGAAACTGCCGAAACAACTGTAAAAGCGGTAAGCCTTGCCTCTAAAGCGGAAGCTATATATAGTGCATTAAATGCCAACTCTATGTCGCTACCCGGCGCAGAATGTTTTTCTAAAGCATATATAGGCTACATCAATCTTAAAAATCAGGGTAAAATAAAAAAAGACCTGCTGACTGTAGTTGATTTTAGTAAATCTTCAAATACTAAAAGACTGTGGATTATTGATATGGCTACTAAAACAGTATTATATAATACTTTAGTATCTCATGGCAGGAACAGTGGTAACGAGTTTGCTACGGCTTTTTCTAACGAAGCAAATTCATATAAAAGCAGCCTTGGGTTTTATGCAACAGGAGAAATATATACTGGTAAGCATGGTGCGTCACTACGTCTTGATGGACTTGAAAAAGGTATTAACAGTAATGCCCGTTCCCGTGCAGTGGTAATACACGCTGCTGATTATGTGAGTGAAGACTTTGCAAAAAGACACACAAGGATAGGCAGAAGTTTAGGATGCCCTGCCCTGCCAAATGAACTTAATAAAGAGGTTATTAACCTAATTCAGGGTAAATCATGCCTGTTTATTTATCACCCTACAAAACATTATGCATCAGCAACTAAACTGTTGCAGGATATAATATAAAAATTTAATTAAAGGTGTTTGTACATTACATAATGTATCCCTACACCCGCAATATCAAATGGGCTGCCTGTAACAAGGTAGCCCATTTTTTTATAAAAGCCTACTGCAGCTTCGCGTGCATTAAACCAAAGTAATGCAGTGTTTTGCTGTAATGCATAATGCTCTGCCTGCTGTATGAGTTTTTCGCCAAAACCTTTTTTTTGATATTGTGGTAATACTGCCATACCTCTTACCTGTAATTGGGAAGCATCGGTAAACAGGCTGTTCTTAGCCTTAAATACAGAAACAACCCCTGCCAGTCCTCCATCGTCAAAAATACCATAATGTGCTGTGGTGGTCAGGTCATCACCATTAAAAATGCAGGATTCTACAGGCAAACCCGGGCGTAAAACAGGATGCCTTACAGGAAAAGTACCTTTTGAAGTTAGTTGTTGTAACGTAATCATGGCTTTTTTAATTTGGTAACAAATTAGTAATAAATATTTTAAATATCAGGTGGATTAAAGGCGTAAATATTTTTAAAAAAAAGCTTGCAACTAAAAAAAGTTATTGCTTATATTTGCACCACAATAATGCGGAAGTAGCTCAGTTGGTAGAGCTCCAGCCTTCCAAGCTGGTTGTCGCGAGTTCGAGCCTCGTCTTCCGCTCTGCAAAACCCAAACTTTTAAAGTTTGGGTTTTTTTATTATACTCAGTTTTTATAGTTTTGTGAAATCAATTTATAAAAAGACAAGATGTTTAAAAAAGGGATATTTAATTTTAGCGGAACACCAATTATAAGCCTTTTGTTGTTTTTATTCGTTACTTCATTTTTTAAAATAACCAATATTTATATTACCGTAACTTTAGCAGCATTAATGATAAGTGTATCTGTCATTGCAGCCTATAATGTAAATAGTAATCGTGAAAAAAGTAAAACAGATTTAAAAACCAAGTTGTTTGTATTTTCATTGTTTATTGTGCTGACACTTTTTAGTGCTATAAAGGCTTACACTATACAATAAGTAAGCTGGTATCTGTACCAACTTACTTATTACTTTAACCAGGATAAATCACTTCCGGTTTCAATTTCTTCAGGTTGTTCTCCCTGCCTGAAAAGTCGCGCCTGTAACTCCCCTTTCAGGGTTATTGTTTTTCCGTTAACCTCAAGCCAGCTTCCTTCACGAAGCCCCAGTACAGGCAGTGTATTAAATTCATGAAATTCTTTTATACGCGTTTCCCTTGTTTCTCCCATGTGGGTAGAGCCTTCTACAGGGTCAAGGTAATGCGGATTTATATTAAACGGCACTAAACCTAATGTTCGGAAACTTGGCGGGTATATAATTGGCATATCATTAGTAGTCTGCATTGTCATACCGCATATATTACTCCCTGCACTTGTGCCCAGGTATGGTGTTCCGTTAGTCACAGCCACATCTATAGCATTCATAGCTCCTGTTTTATAAAGCTGGCTTACTAATAGAAAGGTGTTTCCACCTCCTGTAAATATAGCTTCAGCACTTTTTACCGCCTCTTCTGCATTGTCATATTCGTGAATGCCGGTAACTTTTATGCCTATTGATGCAAAAACTTCTGCTGCTTTTTTGGTATAGTCATCATGGCTTATGCCGCCCGGCCGCGCATAAGGGATAAACAACAGTGAATTACAGTTTTTAAAATGCATTTTGAGTGTTGGCAGTAAGTAATCCAGATAGCTGCCGCCGTGCAAAGTTGATGTGCTGGCAATAATTATTTTCTTCATTCGTTAGTTATAATTGTAAAAAGGTAAAGTTACAAAGATTTAAATGCAATGTGATGTTAAGTGATTAGGAGATTTTTGAACATAATCTTATCTTTAAAAGCAAAAATCATCAATCGGCATCTATGTATTTACACAAACAACTACTTTTATTTTTTCTTTTTATTTCTTTTTTTCTTTCTGCCCAGGAACGCAGGACACTGCAGGGCAGGGTAGTTTCAGATGGTGATGCAATAGGTGTGCCTGCCGCTTTTGTAATCAATGTTAAGGCAGGGTTGGAAACCAAAACCGATGCTCTTGGTAATTTTACTATAGAGGCTGCCGTAGGTGATAAACTTGCAGTTTATAATTCAAAAATACAGGTTAGGGAGTTTATAGTAAAAGAAGAATCATTTAAAGAAAACCCGTTTACGGTATCGGTACAGATAACAGCCTACGAGCTTAAAGAAATAGTAATACAGGATAGTATTAACTCTGTAGCGCTGGGTATAGTGCCTAAAAATCAAAAAAAATATACGCATGTAGAAAAGAAAATCTATACGGCTAACAGTACATCAATAGATGCTTTACTTAACCTTGTAACAGGTAAAACAAGAGCTTTGAAGCTTGACCTTAAAACAGAAAAAAAGGAGATGTTGATGGAGAAAATAAATTATCTGTACACCGAAGATGAATTAACAGATGATTTAAAAATTCCTGAAGAGTATATAAAAGGTTTTATATTTTATGTAGCAGAAGACAAAGAATTTTCTGAAGCGTTAAAAGCTAAGAATGAAACGATGGCTAAGTTTTTAATGCAGGGACTGGCAAAAGACTACCTTAAAGTCCTTAATAATGAATGACAGACTGCTGTGCATATTGCTGATTTTTCTTAATGCATCATTGTATGCGCAGGTTGAGCGGCAGCAGCTTTATGGTAAGCTGACTTCTGATGAAATAAGTGTAAACAGTATTTTTATTATTAATAAAACTACCGGAGAAGAAACTAAATCTAACAACAAGGGGAATTTTTCGCTTTATACTGGTGCAGGAGATATATTGGTTATTTACAGCCCTGAGATACTATCTATGGAGATTAAAATAAATGCGGAGAATTTTAATAAAATGCCGTTTATCATTGCATTAACTGCACAGGCAAGAGAGCTTAGCGAAGTAGTTTTAGAAAAACAGGTTAATGCGGTTTCACTGGGCATTGTACCCAAAGACCAAAAGAAATATACTCACGCCGAGCGAAGGCTGTACACTGCTGGAGATTTTAAGCCCATACATCTTTTGGGGCTTTTGGGCGGCGGGCTGGCTTTAGACCCCATTATAAATGCTATAAACGGAAAAACCAAGAGGCTTAAAAAGGAGGTTGCTCTTGAAAAAAAGGAATTCCTGATTGATGAAATCTATGGTATTTATACAGAAATAGAAATAATAAATCTATATAACATTCCCGAAGAGTATGTAAAAGGGTTTATGTTTTACCTGGCAGAAGATGCTGAATTTACCGAAGCCGTTAATACTGACGAAACTGAGCGTGCAAAATTCAGGATTGCGATTCTTGCAAAGCAATACATGGCGCTTATTGAGACAAAAGAATAAATGTTTCACAATTTAATTTAACTATGATAAAACTGCTATACCTGTTTTTGTTGTTAATGCTTCCGGTAGCTGTATTTGCGCAGGATGAGCCAAGAAAACTGTTACGGGGGCGCGTGGTAGCCGACTCGCTTAAAGTGCAGAATATTTCGGTATTAAATGTTTCATCAAAAATAGGGGCAGTAACAGATAATGATGGTGAGTTTACCATTTATGCCCGCCCTACAGATACATTGTTTTTTTCGAGTGTTACTTTCCGTTCTGTAAAAATGCCTCTTGCGGTAAAAGACTTTGAGTTACCTGTATTAACCATAAAACTCGATGTAAACGTTACCGTACTTGATGAGGTTATTATAACAGCAAACCCGTTAACTGGCGATTTAGAAAAAGACAGCAAAAAAACCAAAGCACTTTTAATAAGCTCAACTTTTCAGTCAGGAGGTTTAATAAATACCGACTTGCCAAGACCGCAGGCACCTATTAATACTGCCATGCCACAAACCATGAGTCCACTTACGGGGGTAGATTTCAGAAAAATTAAAAACATGATTTTTAAGAAAAAGCAGAAAGATGAGAACCCGGTTAGGAAGTACCTTCAGGGAAACTCTTTTGCCGATGTGGTTAAAGGGCGGTTTAGTCATTACTTTTTTACTGAAACACTTAAAATACCTCATGCCGAAATAGGGCTCTTTCTCAACTTTTGCGATAAGGGTGCTGCTACGGCACATCTTGTAGCACCTGAAAATGAGTTTGACCTTACTAATTATCTTATAGAAAAAAGTACCGAATATTTAAAAACAGACAGCCATAAAGACTAAGTTTTAGTATTTTTGATGCATGAAGAGGGCTTTTATATGTTTTTTTGTATTATTTCTTGCTTTTGGACTTTCGTCAGCAGGTATACACAAGTTTTATGTAGCGGTTTTTAATATGGAATATGTACCGCAAAAAAGTGTGGTGCAAATGACGTCAAGGGTGTTTATAGATGACCTTGAGGCGGCTTTTTTAAAGAAATACAATAAGAAGTTTTACCTTGGTACAAAGAGGGAGCTGCCAGAAGCTAAAGACTTCATTGCTGATTATTTTAAAGAAAAAGTTATTGTAAAAGTAAATGGAGAGGCACAGCATATAAAATTTCTTGGCAAAGAGACAGACGATGATGTAATGGTTTGTTACTATGCCATACCTGTTGGCAGTTATGTAAAAAATATACAGATGAAAAATACAGTGCTTTTTGAGTTATTCCCGGAACAGCAGAATATTATTCATGCCAACATAAACAAAAACAGGAAAACCCTTTTGTTAACTAACGAAAAACGTGAGGGGCAATTAGAATTTTAGCAGATGAAAAAAATAAGTTATATACTGTCATTATTTGTATTTATACAAGTTAGCGCACAGGAAAAAGATGCAACCAAAAAAGAAGGCGGGCATTATGACAATAATAAGTTTAGTCAGATGTATGATATTATGGCTACGCCAAATATGTTCCGTACGGCATCTGGCGCACCGGGACCTGCCTATTACCAGCAGAAAGCTGATTATAAGATAGATGTTGAGCTGGATGATAAAAACACCCGTATATACGGCACAGAAACTATTACCTATCATAACAACTCCCCTGAAGACCTTGAGTATTTATGGGTGCAGTTAGACCAAAACCGGAGGGCTAATAACTCGCAGGGGGCACTTATTAACAGCCAGGGAATGGGAGAATCCTATTCGGTATCAGGGTTTTCAAGAAGTTATCTTGAAGAAGGCTTTGATGGCGGATTTAAGATTGAATATGTGAGAGATTCCAAAGGCAACCCAATGGAGTATGTAATCAATCATACTATGATGAGAATTAACCTGCCCACGCCACTTAAATCGGGCAAAAAAATGTCCTTTAGTATAAAATGGTGGTATAATGTAAACAATTATCATATTGTTGGCGGACGCTCAGGCTATGAACATTTTGATGAAGATAATGATAACCTGTATGTTATTGCACAGTTTTACCCAAGGATGGCTGTATATAACGATGTGGAAGGCTGGCAGAATATGCAATTTTGGGGCGCAGGTGAATTTGCTTTGCCCTTTGGCGACTTTGAAGTGAATATAACTGTACCTGCCGATCATATCATGGAGGCTACAGGTGAGCTTAAAAACAGGAAAGAGGTATTCACATCAGCACAGCTAAAAAGGTATGAACAGGCTTTAAAAACTTTTGATAAACCTGTAATTGTAGTTACGCAGGAAGAGGCGCAAAAGTCAGAAAAAGGATTTTCTGAAAAGAAAAAAACATGGAAGTTTAAGGCAGAAAATGTAAGGGATTTTGCTTTTTCTACCTCAAGAAAGTTTATGTATGATGCTATGGCAGTACAACTGACTGGAAAAACAGCTATGGCAATATCATTATATCCAAAAGAAAGTAATCCGCTATGGGAAGAAAACTCCACAAGGGTAGTGGCACACACATTAAAAACATACTCTAAATATACGTTTGACTATCCTTACCCAAAAGCGGTATCTGTTTCAGCAGAAGGGCAGGGTATGGAGTACCCCATGATATGCTGGAATTATGGACGGCCTGATAAAGATGGCTATGTGAGCGACCAACTAAAATACGGGATGATGAGTGTAATTATACATGAAGTTGGGCACAATTTTTTCCCGATGATTGTAAATTCTGATGAACGCCAGTGGACATGGATGGACGAGGGGCTGAATACTTTTTTACAGTACCTTACAGAACAGGAATTTATGGATAACTACCCCTCACGAAGAGGGCCTGCCGATAAAATTGTTCCTTACATGAGTGGCGATCAAAGGTTTTTAGAGCCTATAATGAGCAACTCTGAAACCATACACCAGTTTGGCGCAAACGCTTATGCTAAGCCGGCTACAGGGCTTAATATGCTTAGGGAAACTATAATGGGTAAAGAGTTGTTTGACTATGCTTTTAAAACCTATGCAAACCGATGGAAATTTAAGCACCCTACCCCGGAAGATTTTTTCAGGACTATGGAAGATGCTTCGGCAGTTGACCTTGACTGGTTTTGGAGAGGGTGGTTTTATTCTACAGATTATGTTGATATCGGTATTAAAGATGTTAAGCAGTATTATGTAACACAGGATAAGCCAAAACAGCTGGCTGAAAAACAGGATTCGCAACGAACGAGGGGAAATATGGCTGATGAAGGCAGCTATGTGTATATGGTAGAAGCAGGGAAAGAAAGCCTGGATGACAAATTTAAAAAACCTCTCAACCCAAATAATATACAACCGCTGGGAGCTTACATTGAAGATAATTTTACGCCATCTGAAAGAGCAAATTTAAAACAGCCTAAATATTTTTATGAGGTTAGTTTTGATAAGCCGGGCGGGATGCTTATGCCGATTTTAGTAGAGCTTACTTTTGAAGACGGCACTACCGAAAGCCACAAATTCCCGGTGCAGATATGGCGTAAAAATAGCCAGGTAGTATCTCGAGTATTTGCGACAGAAAAACCAGTTAAGAAAATAACACTTGACCCAAAACTTGAAACTGCCGATATTGATGTTACTAATAATGTGTGGCCAAGGGAGGCTGTTAAGTCTAAGTTTGACCAGTTTGGCGGATAAGATAAAATACTGTCTATGCGTTAAAGTAAACGTAAAATAAGTTT
>JBQGDD010000106.1:0-2680 GCA_052038845.1 Dyadobacter sp.
CGAAATCCTGAAAGTAATTGAACGTTATGAAAAGGCATTAGAGAATCCCGAAGATGAAGAGGTCTACCAAAAGGCTTTTGAAGGTATGGACCAGCATAACGCGTGGGATTTTGAAACACAGTACAAACAGATACTTTTTAAATTAAAGCTTGAAGACCTTAAACTGAAAGTAAAAAATCTATCCGGCGGGCAAAAGAAAAGGCTTGCCCTTGCCATAATACTGGTTAACAAACCTGATCTACTGATACTTGACGAGCCAACCAACCACCTTGACCTTGAAATGATTGAGTGGCTGGAAAATTATTTTGCCAAAGAGAACATGACTCTATTTATGGTAACGCACGACCGCTTTTTTTTAGAGCGCGTGTGTAATGAGATAATTGAGCTTGAAAATGGGAAACTGTATCAGTATAAAGGCAACTACTCTTACTATCTTACAAAAAAAGAAGAGCGCATTGCCGCTGAAAACGCAAGTATAGATAAAGCGCAAAATCTCTTTGTAAAAGAGCTTGCCTGGATGCGCAGGCAGCCCAAGGCACGTACTACAAAATCAAAATCGCGTCAGGACGATTTTTATGTAATCCAGGAAAAGGCAAACAGCCGCCGTAAAGAACACCAGATAGAGCTTGAGATAAACATGGAGCGCATGGGCAGCAAAATTGTTGAACTGCACAATGTATCTAAAAAATTTAAAGAGAAAACCATATTAGATAATTTCAGCTTTAACTTTAAAAAAGGTGAGCGTATAGGAATAATCGGTAAAAACGGGACAGGTAAATCTACCTTTTTAAACATACTTACCCAAACCATTCTGCCTGATGGTGGTAAGGTAGTAGTGGGCGAAACTATAAAAATTGGCTATTATACCCAAAACGGTATTAACCCTAAGCCGGAACAAAAAGTTATTGATATTATTAAAGAGTTTGGCGAGTATATTCCGCTCGCTAAAGGGCGTACCATTTCCGCAGGGCAACTATTGGAGCGCTTTCTTTTTGACAGAAAAAAGCAATATGATTTTGTAGAAAAATTAAGCGGAGGCGAATTAAAACGCCTGTATCTTTGTACCGTACTGATACAAAACCCTAACTTCCTGATACTCGATGAGCCTACAAACGACCTTGACATTGTAACGCTAAATGTATTAGAAAGCTTTTTACTGGATTATCCAGGCTGTCTTATTGTAGTATCACACGACAGGTATTTTATGGATAAAATAGTAGATCATCTTTTTGTATTTAGAGGCGCAGGTGTTGTAGAAGACTTCCCGGGTAATTACAGTGATTTCCGTAGTTACGAGGACAGTGCAGAACCTGCTAAAGAAGAACTGAAGCCTGTGGGTGATAATACTAAAAAATCGTGGAAGCAGGATAACATAAAAACAGGGCTTAACTTTAATGAGCAAAAAGAATACAATAAAATAGAAAAGGAAATAAAAGACCTTGAGAGAGAAAAAGAAGCTATAGAGTTACTTTTTGCAGAAAATAAAATTGCCGATGCAGATATTGCAACTAAAGCTGAAGAGCTGCAAAAGGTATTGGATAAAATTGATGAAAAAACAGAACGCTGGTTTGAGCTGAGCGCAAAAATGGAATAACACTGAACAATACTACAATATATATAAATGAGCAGCCGTACTACCTATTTTCAGTTTTTATGGAAATCTCAAAATGCACATGGGGTACATTCTCCCTTTGTATATACTGTTGTATCAAAATGTTTTTACAGCAAGGATTTAAAACTAAGCCGTAAAGACTATAAAGAACTGGTAAGTGCAAAAAGCTACAGGGAAACAGAACTCCTTTGCCGTATGTTATATTTTTTCAGGTCAGAAAAGTTACTGGCTTTTGGCAATGGCGCAGAAGCCCTAAAGGAAACTATGCGAAATGCCGGAGAAAAAAAGAACAGGAAAGTATGGTTTTTTACACCCAACGCCCCAATACCGGGAACTATTGATATGGGTTGTATATCTGACACAAATGGTGAAAATATACTGAACTATTTTAACCAGATACTGCCAAATATCAATAATGACAGTGTATGTATTATAGAAAACCCGCACCAATCAACAGAGACAGAAAATGCATGGCAGTTAATAAAAGAACATGCCAAAGTTACATTAACTATAGATACCTATTATTATGGGCTGGTATTTTTCAGAAAAGAACAGTATAAGCAGCATTTTACAATACGCACAAGCCAAAACAAAATATTAAACGCTGTTTTAGGCGTTAAAAACCTATGGGGTCTTTTTTAGGCTAATTGTTTCGCAGGGCATTTGCTAATTCAGCCTTTGTCATTTTAGAGCGTCCTTCTATACCTACTTTTTTAGCCTGCTCATAAAGGTCGGATTTTGTTCGCTCTTCATACTTTTCTGCTTTACCGCCTTTTCTTTCAGCATTGTCGCTATTAGCTATACGTGCTGACTTTTCCTTGCTGTACCCCTTATCCCTTAGTGCTTCATATTGTTCAGGATTTTTAACTCTCGATTCAGGATTACTTTTTTTAGCCATGATATAGTTTTTAAGTTATTTAAAGATATAAAGCACACCTAATGCACTGTGTTAAGCCACAGTAAAAAGAGAAAAGCGCACCAAAAAAGGTGCGCCTCAGCAAATAATAATTAACCTTTAAATATTTGCTTATTCTGCAGCTTCTTTAGCTTTTGCGTTCTCGTTACTCT
>JBQGDD010000107.1:0-3206 GCA_052038845.1 Dyadobacter sp.
CCAATTTCTAAAATTGAAACGGGCTGGTTTTTAAAAAAATCCAGCCCGTTTTTTATAAATACGTGTTTTGCTTCCTGTATTGCTCCAAACTTTGAATGATAGGTTTCTTTCATCTCCGGAAGGAAAATAGTTACCGAACCATCCATTGTTTTTATAATCTGCCTTTCCAAATTAATTGATGTATAATTTTTTTATTCTTGGTATTGGGCCTCCGCATTTAACTTCGTGGCATTTTATGCATGCAGATACTGCATCGTTAAAATGCGTTTTAGCATTTGCAGAATCTTTATATATAAGTGCCTGGGCTTCTATAAACTTTTGTGCCTGTTCTTTAAAAAAGGTATCATTCTCATCTTCATCTGTCATTACAGACTCATGAATTTTTAAAAAATGCTGCGGAAAGTTACCAATAGTATCTCCAGTAGCAATGCGCTCTTTCAGCCTTTCGTTATCCACATACATTTGCTCCATGAGCATTGCCATTTCTGACATTTCATACATTTCAAACTTTTTGCTGACAGTATCTGTTTTTACAACCATGTTGTCATCTTCAGCCTTTTTAGAAGAAGTGTTGTTACATGAAGTAAAAAACAATACAGAAAATACTAATACTACTATATTTTTCATTTACTGGCTGATTAACACCCCGTCTGCCTGAAAAGCATAGGTAACTTTAGGCTTGGTAATTTTAGCTATCTCATCATCACTTTTACCTTCGTCCTTAGCGTAATGTTTTAATTCAGCAACAGATATTTCATCTACAAAAGCCTTTCCGCTAACAATAGCCTCCTGTTCAGATGCGTTAAGCGGTACAAAAAAGCCATAATCTTTAAACCTCACAAAAGATTCCTCGCCACCCGGTAATGCCATAGACATCCAGCAGCCTTTCTTTTGGCATACATTTTTAATTTTAGACCTAAACTTTACACTAATTGTATCGCCTGCTTTTAGGTTTTTGTACTTTTTCAGCATCTCTTCTTTACTGATTGCTTTATTAGCCGCTATTTTATCTCCAAAAGATGCATAGGCTAGGTCTGCTCCACCGTCTTTCGATATTACTTCGGCTTTATCTGTTGCAATTGCATCAATAGTTGTTTCAGCATCACCCATACCCACAGTATCTGTATCTATACTTATAGTGTCTGTATTTTCAATAAGTGTGTCTTCAGACTCAACTTCGGTATCTTTATTCTTCTGGCAGGAAATAATAACCAATAGGGCTGCTGCCATTATTACAATCTTTTTCATTCTATAATTATTTATTATCTGAAACAAATTTATACAGAAAAGTTCTAACTGCCATACACATTTCTATTTTAGCATGTTTTCTTTCAGTAATTTAATGATATCAGGTATGTAAATTATCATAAAACAATTCATTAGCCGCTTTTTTTATTAAATTTGCCATAACACGACTAATTATTAATCTCATACCAAAATATATTGATGAGCGATAACAATACCAATGATATTATTATAAAAAAAGCTGAAACATCTAAAATTGGCTCAGTTGATTTTGAAAACCTGACTTTTGGAAGCACATTTACGGACCACATGCTGGTATGTGATTTTAAAGATGGGAAATGGGAAACACCAACCATAAAGCCTTACGAACCTTTTTTAATAGATCCGTCTGCAAAAGTATTTCATTACGGGCAGGCTATTTTCGAAGGTATGAAAGCCTACAAAGATGCTAATGACGATGTATGGCTTTTCAGGCCCGATGAAAACTATAAGCGTTTTAATAAATCTGCCGCTAGGCTTGCCATGCCCGAAGTACCTGAAGAGATATTTTTAGGTGGCATGAAGCAGCTTATAGATATTGAAAGAGAATGGGTAAAAAAAGGCAAAGGAAATTCCCTTTACATACGCCCCTTTATGATAGCCTTTGGGCAGGGTGTTCTTGCAGCTCCCTCTCAGCACTACCGTTTTATGATTATTCTCTCGCCTGCCAAGTCGTACTATTCCGGCGAGGTAAAAGTTATTATTGCAGAGCATTACAGCCGTGCTGCTAATGGTGGTATTGGCGCTGCTAAAGCGGCTGGTAACTATTCGGCACAGTTTTACCCTACAAAACTGGCTAATGAAATGGGCTTTCAGCAAATTATATGGACAGATGATGCCACACATACAAAACTGGAAGAGGCAGGTACTATGAATGTGTTTTTCAGGATTAATGATACCCTTTATACCGCCCCTACCAGCGAGAGGATACTTGACGGTATTACACGTAAAAGTATAATAGCTATGGCAGAGCGTGAAGGTGTAAATGTAGAGGTGCGCCCGGTACTGGTTAGTGAACTTGTAGAAGCTGCCGAAAACGGTTCACTTAAAGAAATATTTGGCGCAGGTACTGCCGCAGTAGTTAACCCGATTATAGGGTTTAGTTATAAGGAAAAGTATTATGAGCTGCCAAAAGATGCAAACTCTGTAGCATTAAAAATAAAAGACAAATTAACCGATATACAGTATAAACTTGCCGAAGATACCTTTGGCTGGACGGTTAAAGTATAAGTTGATTTCGGGCGGGTAACTGTAACACCCGCCCAAAATTATTTTAATATTGCGGTAAAGTCAGGTTTAAAGTAGTTAGGTCCTTTCATTACTTTGCCATCTTCCCTGTACAATGGCAGCCCATTTGCTCCAAGTTTGCTCATGTTGCTGCGCTGTATTTCGTCAAACACTTCTTCTATTTTATGCTGTAGCCCGTGTTCTATAATCGTCCCGCATAAAATATAAAGCATATCCCCCAGGGCATCGGCTATTTCTGTAATGTCATTATTTTGTACTGCCTCCAGGTATTCTTCATTCTCTTCTTTCATTAGGTTATACCTTAGCATATTTACAGCTTCGCCAAGGCTTGCTCTTGGAGATTCGCTCACACCAAGTCCAAATGAAGTATGAAACTGCTTTACTGCATCGAGTTGTTTTTTCATCTTTTTAAAAATTTATGCCTTAAAAATATAGAATAATAAGCGCATGATATTGTAGCTTTGCAAAAAGATTTCAACATGTTTAGTACAGGACAGTTATGCTTCGCATTATTTTTTATTGTAGTTTTTGTAGCAGCCATGATATACGTAGACAGGAAAGACCTGCCATTACATAAGAAATATTACAAAGGGAGTTACTGGATATTAATAGGTTTTATAGTTTTTATAGGTATATTATTTTTCATTAAATATTTTGTAAAAGATTAATTATTA
>JBQGDD010000108.1:0-4841 GCA_052038845.1 Dyadobacter sp.
CTTTTGGGCCTTTCTTTCTTTTACTAACTCCATAGTGGCACCTCCCACCCAGTAAGTAACAAAACTTACAAGGAAAAGCATTAACCAGAAACCTATAGTAAAAACTGTTAAGAATGCAAGAAAGCCTAAATATTGCGTGAATTCCATTTTTTATGATGTTTAATTCTGCCCCAAATATAAGCCGAAATTTTATTTATAGCAACTCACATTACCCAAAAACAGTAAAAATAATTTCCAAAAAACATTTTCAATAACTGCCTATAATGCTTATTTTTGGCTGGCTTTGTAATTGCCTGCATATAATCAGCTATTTAAAAGCAAAACAATAACAAACAACAGAACAAAACATTCTTACAAAAATGGAATACAGGATTGAAAAAGACACCATGGGTGAAGTTAAGGTACCGGCAGACAAGTACTGGGGTGCACAGACAGAACGTTCAAGAAATAACTTTAAAATAGGTGCTCCTGCATCTATGCCAAAAGAAATTATAGAGGGGTTTGCTTACCTTAAAAAAGCTGCTGCTTATGCCAATCATGACCTTGGAGCATTATCTGTAGAAAAGCGTGATGCTATAGCACAAGTGTGTGATGAAATACTTTCAGGTAAACTGGAAGACCAGTTTCCTTTAGTAATATGGCAAACAGGTTCCGGTACACAAAGCAACATGAATGTAAATGAGGTAGTTGCAAACCGTGCACAGGTTTTAGCCGGATTTAAAATTGGAGAAGGTGAGCCTGTATTAAAAGCTAATGATGATGTAAACAAGTCGCAGTCATCTAATGACACCTACCCCACCGGTATGCATATTGCAGCCTATAAGGCGGTAATGGAAACTACTATACCCGGAGTAGAAAAGCTAAGGGATACGCTTAAGGCAAAATCTGAAGAATTCATGAATGTGGTAAAAATTGGGCGTACGCACCTTATGGATGCCACCCCCCTAACCCTCGGACAGGAATTTTCAGGTTATGTAGCTCAGTTAAACTATGGGCTTAAAGCTTTAAAAAACACACTGGTACACCTGTCTGAACTTGCATTAGGTGGTACTGCAGTAGGTACAGGTTTAAATACTCCTGACGGTTATGATGTAAAAGTTGCAGAATATATTGCACAATTTACAGGATTGCCTTTTGTTACTGCCGAAAATAAGTTTGAAGCACTTGCAGCACACGATGCTATTGTAGAAAGCCATGGTGCTTTAAAGCAATTAGCAGTGTCATTAAATAAAATAGCGAATGATATTCGCCTTTTGGCATCAGGTCCACGTTCGGGCATTGGTGAAATATTAATACCTGAAAATGAACCGGGTTCTTCTATCATGCCGGGCAAAGTAAACCCTACACAATGTGAGGCATTAACAATGGTTTGTGCACAGGTTATGGGTAATGATGTTGCTATAACAATAGGTGGTACACAGGGGCATTATGAACTTAATGTGTTTAAACCTCTTATGGCTGCTAACTTTTTACAGTCGGCAAGGTTAATCGGCGATGCCTGTGTTTCCTTCGATGAGCATTGTGCAAGCGGCATAGAGCCAAACTATGGCAGGATTAAAGAACTGGTAGATAACTCACTAATGCTTGTAACGGCATTAAATACTAAAATAGGCTACTATAAAGCGGCTGAAATAGCGCAAACGGCACATAAAAACGGCACTACATTAAAAGAAGAAGCGGTACGTTTAGGTTATGTATCAGCAGAAGATTTTGACCAATGGGTTAAACCTGAAGATATGGTGGGTAAATTAAAATAACACCCGCTTTAAAATTTTAAAACCTGCATATTTTTGCAGGTTTTTTTATTTAAATTAGCATGAAACAAAAGTGTAGTTTATGAAATTTATTGCTTTGTGTAGTTTATTTATATGCCTAACAACTAATGCACAGGATAAAAAAGAATATTTTTATGATGAAAATGATGTTGCGATAAGTGAAGTTGAGTTTGCCAGTAAAATTGACTATAAAATTAATATCGACAGGGTTTTTACGAGTGATACCGCAGTTATAGCGAGATTATATACCCGAAAGACATCTGGCGAACTACAGCCTGAAGCTATGGAGTATTTAAAAAAATATTTAGCAACTATATCAGGCAGGGAATTGGATACTGCAAAAGTGATTGTTATTAATTATTTTCCGGGAGAGGAAAATACTGAAACAGAATTATCGCATGCATATCTTTATAATAAAGACTATACTAAAAAGCTAAATAAAATAACTCCTAATGAACAGTTTTGGATATATAAGTCTGATAAAAACCTTGAACATCATCATGGTAAAAGGCTTAACTGGAAATATGATAAAATACATTATATAGAAAATACATTCTTCCCCGCACACTTTAATTTTGGCAGCTATGTAGTAATTCATCCAAATGGTAAGTTCATTAAATATTATGGCGAATATGGTAAAAATAATGTTTGGGAAACTGCCAAAGAAATAGTGAATCTTTATGGAAACTAAAATAAGGTTAGCTACACCCGATGATTTACAACAAATATTACAGATTGTAAACCATAATATACTTTACAGCACCGCCGTATATGATTATGAAGAACGCAGTCTCAAAGATATTGAAATGTGGTTTGCCGATAAGCAGCTAAAAGACTGGCCTGTTATTGTAGCTGAGCAAAGCGGACAAATTGCAGGTTATGGTACTTATGGCACATTCAGAACTAAAGAAGCGTTTAAATATACTGTAGAACACTCTGTATATGTTTCTGAAGGATATGCGGGCAAAGGTATTGGAAAGCTTTTACTAAATGAGCTTATAAAAACCGCAAAACAACAGGGGCATCATACCATGATAGGGTGTATTGATGCCGATAATAAAGGCAGTATCGATTTTCATAAAAAGTTTGGCTTTACAGACGCGGGCACCCTTAAACAGGTAGGTTTTAAATTTAATCGCTGGCTGGATATGCAATTTATGCAATTACTACTAAAGTGAATCATTTTTATTTATTCTTTCTATAATATCGTTCATCATATCTATCTGAACCTTTTGAATTTCAATTAAAGATTGTTCCTGGTGCAAAATTAAATGATCAAGCTTTTCATGCAGCATCCTTATTTCCAATTCTGATTTAAGGTTTATCATATAATCATTTTTGGCACGGCTTCTGTCTTTTTCTTCCTGCCTGTTCTGGCTCATCATAATTACGGGAGCCTGCATTGATGCAATGCATGAAAGTATAAGATTTAATAATATATAAGGGTAAGGATCGAAACTTTTTGAATGCAGAAAAATAACATTTAAAGATATCCAGAAAAAAATGAATACACTAAAAGATATGATAAATGTCCAGCTGCCACCAAATTCTGCAACTCTGTCTGCCACACGCTGTCCAAATGTAGATGTTTCTCTTTCATCAGTCCTATCTGTAATCAGCGTTTTACTGTTAAGAGAATCAAGCACTTTAGTTTCCATGATAGAAAGCTCGTCTACTTCTTTCATAAGAAATGCCGAAATATATTTTTCTCTGTAAGTATTCAGTTCACTGATAGACAGGCTGCATGACTCATTAAAATCAGGATAATCCTGTTTAATAATGTCCATGATATTCTGCCGTATCAGTTGAGCTGAAACTCTTTCTCTTAATGCATATTCTTTACCTGAAATATCACTTTTAAACTTTTGCATATCAAAACCATTTTTTTCTTTCAAAATATATTGTCATTCCTATTGCTATTGCTGCCATTACAGCCAGTACGATAAAATAACCATTATGACTTCGTAACTCAGGAATATTTTCAAAGTTCATCCCATAAACTCCCACAATAAAGGTTAAAGGCATAAATATTACTGAAAATATAGTAAGTGTTTTCATAATCTGGTTCATTCTCTGATTTTGTGCAGAATAATGGAAATTTGAAACACTTTCGAGTGAGTTAAGGCTATATTCTACGTGGTCTAGTACTTCAAGGCTTTTTTGATGCAGCCGTGCAAAATACATACTGCTTGTTTTTAATATTATATGATACTCTTCATCCTCTTCAACTGTTTTTAAGTTGTATAGAGATTCTTTAAGGGGATTAAGGGAACGTTTTATAAAGTTCAAGTTTTCCCTGTTATTTTCTATTTTGGTAATAAAGTCCGCGTTGTAGTTAGTCTTAGCTTCTACGGCAAGTTCTTCTATCCTGTCCTCATATTTCTCTATAGTTATAAAAAAGTTTTCCATAATTGCATCAAGCATCATGTATAATAAGAAGTCGTTTCGCTTTTTGCGTGTAATCCCTACCCCTGTTCTTATACGTTCCCGTATGTGCGTAAAATAATCACTTTTTTTTTCCTGGAAAGAAAGAATCATATTGCCTTTAAGCAAAAAACTTATCTGCTCTGTAGCCACATTGCCATTTTCTTCTTCCGGTAATATAGACTTTATACTGAAAAAAAGTACATCGTCCATTTCTTCCATCTTAGTGCGCCGTGATGTATTTAGTATATCACCTGCAATAAAACTTTCAAGGTTAAACAGTTCGGTTAATTGCTTTATAAGTTCAACATCATGAAGCCCATGTACGTTTAGCCACTTGATAGTATTGTCGCTATCCGGCACTGCAAAATACTCCTGTATTTCCTTAATTGATATATTTTCATATTCCGCATACTTCTCTTCATTATAAATAAAGAGCTGCATTTTAACAGGTTCAGTTTTATAAATCCCGTTATATTCAAAATAATTAGGCTGTACTTTTCTTACCTTTCTGTATTTTATCCTCTTCATCCTGGTATTTGTTTCTATAAATATAGGAGTTTTTTAAAATCAATTCTATTTTTACAAAAAAGTTTAAATAATGAAGATTTTAATCAAAAATATTAATACGTTACTACAGGT
>JBQGDD010000109.1:0-8254 GCA_052038845.1 Dyadobacter sp.
AATGCAGACCGGAATACATAAATGGATTGATGATGATATACCTATGGGCTGGCAATACCAGATAAAAAATGATGTTATTATAAATTATGAACTTGGTTATGAAAAGCAACTGCTTAACCTCAACAATATTTTTGCTGTAACATCACAATCAAAAGTTAGGCTGGGTACGCTTAACACTAACCTTTCAACAGGGTTTACTGCAACGCTGGGCATCCTCAATAATCCATTTTCAGCTCAGGCAAACAGGCCGTTTCAGGTATACCTTTTTGCTCACCCGGCAGGTACACTGGTAGGTTATGATGCTACCATGCAGGGAGGACTTTTTAATACTAAAAGCCCTTATACTATACCAGACAGCGACATAGAAAGAGTTACACTACAAAACAGTTATGGTATTGTAATTAAGTACCGTAGCCTTTATCTGGAATATTTTCAGTCGGCTGTTACAAGAGAGTTTGCTACAGGCAGCTCCCACCGCTGGGGCGGATTTAAAGCAGGCTTTACTTTTTAGGATTTTCTCCTATTTAAAATTTCTAAAATTCCAAAAACCATAATCAAAATTAATCATTTACCTTTGGGCTTTATTAAAAAAACACACTATTATGGTTTATAAATTCAGAGTAATACTTGATGCAGAAGAAGATATATTCAGGGATATAGCTATTCTTGAAAGTGATACACTGGAAGATTTACACAATGCTATTGTAAACGCTTTTGGTTTTGACGGGCTTGAATTAGCCTCTTTTTACACTTGTGATGACGAATGGACGCAAGAGGATGAAATAGCCCTTTTTGACACAGGAGAAGAACCGGGAGAGCAAAAAACAATGGCTGATTATACGCTTGGGAGTATTTTAGATACCGAAAACACCAAGATAATTTACGTATATGATTTCCTTAATATGTGGACGTTTTTTGTTGAGCTTGGTGCGGTTGAAGAGCCTGAAAGCGGTGTAGCCTATCCAGAATTACTGTTTGCACACGGGGAAATGCCTAACAGCGCACCGGACAAAATATTTGAATCTGAAAATGATGATATTTACGGTGATTTTGATGATGACTTTGACGATGATGACCTGGATATGCTTGATAACGACAATTTTGAAGATTTGGGCTTTGACGAAAGCAACTGGAACTAAAAAGATACTATTAACTTTACTATAGCAGATGATAAATTTATTTAATGCTCATATAGAAAACCTTTCTGTACACAGGGTAGGTAACAAAAGCCGTAACGAGGCAATATTTTTATCTGAACAGCCTTATAACCTTAATGATGAAATTGTACCATTATTAAAAGAATACTTTTTTAAGCCTTTTAGGGATAAAGAGGAAAACTACTTTCAGTTTGCGCATGATGTAGATCTTGATTACCATGATATGTACAATTTTGCCTCCGAAATTTTTAATAACCCCGGCAGTGTACATGAAGTTTCTAAAAAAATAACCAAGCACCTTTTTGAGCAGTCTAACCATCCGCACATAAAAAATGGTGAGGTATATGTAACCTACTTTACCAACATTACTATAGATAATAATGTGGTAGATGCTATAGGTGTTTTTAAAAGCGAAATAAAAACAGATTTCCTTCAGTTTGAAGAAAAAGGGAATAATCTTGAAATTATACTGCAACAGGGTATAAACCTTAATAAACAGGACAAAGGATGCCTTATTTTTAATTATAAAAAAGAAGAAGGCTACAAAATAATTACTATAGACAGTAACCGTTATGATGCCCGCTATTGGTTGGAGCACTTCCTTTCTGTAGATGCGTTTCAGGATGAAAACTTTATGACCAAAAAATACCTTAAGTTTTGTCAGGATTTTGCAAAAGATGTTGTACTCCCTGCCGAAGACAAAAAAGAAGAGGTTATGTTTATGAACAGGTCAGTTAACTTTTTCGCCAAGAATGATGAGTTTGAAGAAACGAAATTCTTGAACGAAGTGCTTGACAACCCTGATATGATACCGGAGTTTAAAAACTATAAAACCGAAAAAGCACCTAAATATAGCATAGAGGATGTAACTACCTTTCCTATAGCAAATGCTGCTGTTACCGATGCCAGGAAAAAAATGAAAAACGTTATAAACCTGGACACCAACATACAGATAAAAATGGATTTTGTTAACCCTGAAAGTGCAGAAAAGTTTGTAGAAAAAGGGTGGGATGAAGAAAAACAAATGTATTATTACCTTGTATACTTTAATAAGGAACAAAAAAGTTAATACAAATCAGGTAAGCAAAATAAAAAGGGAGGCAGTTAGCTTCCCTTTTTTGTTAAATGTATCGTAAATCAAATAATGTAATATAAGATTTGACATTTTGTACTGTTATATTTTATAATTTTAAATCTTAATAACTACCGGAGGGAAAAAATGACCTTAAAGATAAAGCTGCTTTTAGTATTGGTGTGTATGGCTATTACACCCATGGCGGCACAGGTTACCCCAACACAAAAAGATACTGTAAAGGAGAAAAGGGACAGGATGTACCAAAACCTGGAAAACTATTCTAAAAACAGGAAATTTACCAAATTTGTACATAAACTTATATTCAGGTCTGTAAAAGAAAAAGAACCTGCAAAAACAAGAAAGGAAACTACTAACTTGAGCCCTGAAATGCAGGTTGAATTTGCCGGGGTTGAAGGTAAAATTATACGTAATATAGAAATTGTTACGCTCGATCCATTTGGTTATTCCGTTTCCGATACTACAAAAAAGCCCAATTCATGGCTGGAAAATGTAGGGAATGATATACATTTAAAAACAAAGGAGCTTACCATAAAAAACCTACTGATTTTTAAAAAAAATCAGCCTTTGGATTCTTTACTCATTAAAGAGTCTGAACGTTTAATAAGGCGGCAGCGCTTTACCCGGAAAGTACTTATAAAACCTGTAGAAATAGCTAACAGTAAAGACTCTGTAGATGTTTACATAAGGGTTCTTGACTCCTGGAGCCTTATCCCTAACGGTTCTGCCTCAACATCCCGTACCTCTATAGAACTTACCGAAAGGAACTTTTTTGGTTTGGGACATGAATTCCGTAACGAGTTCGATAAACATTTCAGTACCGGCGAAACAGGATACCTTGCCCGATATACCGTTCCTAATATCGTAAATACCTATATAGATGCCTCTGTAAGTTACGAAATTTGGCAGAGCTATAACTCCCTCAAAAGTTTTGGGGTACAGCGGGAGTTTTTCTCCCCATTTACCAAATGGGCCGGTGGTGTTTATATAGAAGCGCGACTGGTTAGGGACTCTCTGCCGGATGCCCAAAACGACTGGGCTATACAAAACTTTAAATCGGAAAGTCAGGACTATTGGGCTGGGTATTCGTTTAAAATTTTTGAAGGGGAATCTGAAGAAGAAAGAACAACCAACCTGATTACTACAGGACGCTTTTTTAACAGGATATATAAAGAAACACCTACAGTTCAGTATGATTCTGTAAATTATTTTGCTAACGAAAGGCTATTTATGGCAAGTGTGGGTTTAACTTCCAGAAAATTCGTTCAGGATAAATTTTTATTTAATTATGATATTGTTGAAGATATACCCATAGGTAAGGTATATTCTTTAACCAGTGGTATCCAGACCAAAAACAATGAAAACCGTCTATACCTTGGCGGGAGGTATGCCTTTGGTAATTATTACAAGTGGGGATTTTTAAGTGCAAATGCAGAAGTAGGTTCCTTTTTTTATAATGGAAATGCTTATGAATCTACAATCAGGCTGGATCTGCTTTATTTTACCAATATAAAAAAATGGGGAAGCTGGCGTTTCAGGCACTTTGTACAGCCCGTAATTGTTTATGGTGATAACAGGGTACCTATTATAAAAGACCAGTTAAATATAAATGAAGGCGATGGAATATCCGGGTTTGACAGCCGTACACTTTTAGGCACAAAAAAACTTTTGTTAACACTGCAAACTCAGTCCTACTCACCGTGGAATTTGTTTGGATTCCGCCTTAATCCGTTTTTCAGTTTTACTATGGGTATGATTAGCGATGAGCAGACCAAACTTTATGAAAGTAAAGTATATTCCAAAATTGGGCTGGGCATCCTGATATATAACGATTACCTTGTATTTAACAGCTTTCAGCTTTCAATGGCGTTTTATCCAAGCATACCGGAGCAGGGCACGAATATTTTTAAAACAAATACTTTTAGGAATACTGATATTTTACTGCCCGACTATCAGGTTGGAAAGCCTGTTATAGTGCCCTACAATTAAGCAATATTAACTTTTCATCTATAATTGTGCATATTTAAGTAACAATTATCATTATTAGTCGTCTGATTACTTATAAACCGTAATCATCCTGACTTTGGAAACTATTTTAACTATTACCGGACTCAATAAAAAGTACGGACGTGTACAGGCATTAAGAGATGCATCTTTTGAAATTAAAAAAGGAAATGTATATGGCATACTGGGTCCTAACGGCAGCGGAAAATCTACAACACTGGGTATTATTTTAAATGTAGTTAATAAAACATCCGGAGGTTATAGCTGGTTTGGCGGAAATATTAACTCACACGAGGCTCTTAAAAAGGTTGGAGCTATTATAGAAAGACCTAATTTTTACCCTTACATGACTGCTTATGATAACCTTAAACTTGTTTGCAGGATTAAAGGAATATCATACAGTAAAATAGATGAGAAACTGGAAGTAGTAGGCTTATTGGAAAGAAAAGACAGTAAATTCCGTACCTACTCATTGGGTATGAAACAGCGCCTTGCCATAGCCTCTGCCCTGCTTAATGACCCCGAAATATTAATATTGGATGAGCCTACTAATGGGCTTGACCCGCAGGGAATACGGCAGATAAGGGATATTATTAAGCAGATAGCTGCCACAGGTACTACAATACTACTCGCCTCCCACCTGCTAGACGAAGTAGAAAAAGTATGTACTCATGTAGTTGTACTGCAAAAAGGGCAGGTGCTATATACCGGCTCAGTAAATGGAATTACTGCAAACGAAGGTTTTTATGAACTTAAAGCAGAAAATAACCATTTATTGATGGAAGCACTTAAACAACATCCTGTCATAGCTAAAATTGAGGAAGCTGACGATAAACTTATAGTATATGTAAATCAGCCGCTTGAGGCATCAGTACTTAATACTTACCTATTTAATAAAGGAATATGCCTTACACACCTTGTACAGAGAAAGTACAGCCTTGAAGAGCAGTTTCTTCAGTTAACATCTAACCTAAACGCAAACTAAACTAAGCATGAAACGTCTTCTAACAATAGAGCTGCAAAAATTATGGAGCAACAGGGCAAGCAGGGTACTGATATTAACCTATTTTATTTTACTGTCCTTTATTGCATTGCTGGCATCTGTAAACTTTAAAATAATCGGCATTGATTTTCGGCTTGCTGACCAGGGAATTTTTAATTTTCCCTATATATGGCATTTTAATACATACATAGCAGCCATATTAAAGTTTTTTCTTGCTATAGTTATAGTTTCAATGATGGCAAATGAATATACTTACGGTACTTTAAAGCAAAACCTTATAGACGGGCTTAGCAAAGAAGAGTTTATACTGTCAAAATTTTTTACTGTTATACTTTTCGCATTAGCTTCAACAGTTTTTATTTTTATAATGTCGTTACTGCTTGGCTACGGTTTTTCATCCTATACAGAAAGCAGTATCGTATTTTCTGACTTAGAATACATAGGCGCATATTTCCTGAAAATTGCGGCATTCTTTTCATTCTGTCTGTTTTTAGGCATCCTTATAAAACGTTCTGCTTTTGCCATAGGATTCATATTTGTATGGTTTATCATTGAAAAAATTATACAGGGAATATTAAGATGGCAGGTATTTTCTTCATCAGAAGCCGTTGATAAGGCTATACAGTTCCTGCCGCTCGAGTCTATGAGTAACCTGATTAAAGAACCTTTTACCCGCTTTCAGGCATATCAGGCCATAGAAAATCAGGTGTCAGGAACGGTAGCTGTTAAAGATTATGGCGTACATTGGTATCAGGTTGTAATCGTTATATTATGGAGTATTATCTTTTTGTTATCATCATATAAAATTTTGAAAAAAAGGGATTTGTAAATATCTTTGCACCCGCAATGAAGATACTTTCCCCATACATTTTTGCGTTACTGTTATTAATTATAACGCAATCAATTTCAGCACAATATATACAGGTTAATGATAATTACACAGCCCAGCAGCTTGTTCAGGCATTAGTTGGAAGTTCATGTGCAGAAGTTTCAAATGTAACTGTAAGCGGCTCTCAGGATTCATTTGGCGGCAATAGCTATGGCTACTTTAATGCAGGCACTTCAAATTTCCCTTTTTCTGAAGGTATTATTTTAAGCACAGGTTATGCCGCGTCTGCACCCGGCCCAAATGATTCGTTACTTAGTGAAGGTTCTACAGATTGGGGTGGTGATGCAGACCTTGAGGCTGCTTTAAATGTAAATAATACTATTAATGCTACAGTATTGGAGTTTGACTTTATACCCTACACCAATAATATAAGTTTTGATTATATTTTTTCATCAGAACAGTACTTAACAAGCATAAACTCTCCTAACCAGTGTAACTATACAGATGGTTTTGCTTTTTTGCTGAAACAGGCAGGGAGTACAGCACCTTACCAAAACCTTGCGGTTGTACCGGGAACAGATATACCAGTTAAAGTAAACACGGTGCGTGGCGAGGGTGTTTGCCCCGCTGCCAACGAAGAATATTTTGACAGTTTTAATGGTGTAAACCACCCTACAAATTTTAACGGGCAAACAGTTGTACTAACAGCCCAGGCAACTGTAACCGCAGGAACTATGTACCACATTAAACTTGTAGTAGCAGACCAGGGAAATAATCTGTACGATTCTGCCATATTTTTAGGCGGGGGCAGTTTTGACTCTACCACCCTGCTGGGTAATGACAGGCTTGTAGCTACAGGGAATCCGTTGTGTGATGATGAAACATTCGTGTTAGATGCAACTACGGCAAATGCTGTTGGGTATCAGTGGTACCGAAACGGAGTTCCTTTAACTAACGGAAACAATGCAACCTACAATGTTACTTTACCGGGAGAGTACAATGTTGAAGTACAGCTAACAACAAGTTGCTTTTCGCAGGGCAGTATAACTATAGAATATACAGCACCGCCAACAGCTACAAGCGCTACCTTATTACAATGTGATGATGATAATGATGGTATTACCGTATTTAACCTTCAGCTTGCAGACAGCCTGATTAACGGTAATAATCAAAATGTATCTATAGCCTACTATACATCTCAAAATGATGCCGAAGCAGGTAATAATAATATTATAACCAACATGACTGCCTACCAAAATACTGTACCTAACCAAACAGTATATGCCCGTGTTGAAAACCAATACGGATGCCATGTGGTAAGCACTGTTGTATTAGCTACTTCTGTAAACGGGCTTACAACACCCGAGCCGATTGAAGAGTGTGATAATGATGGCACTGAGGATGGTTTTTATACTTTTGACCTTACACAAAGAACTAACCAAATACTGGAAGATTTACCCGATGGACTGCAGTTGCAATATTTTACAACAGTAGAAAATGCTTTTTCTTCCATAAACCCAATAAGTAACCCTTCTGCTTTTACAAATACAACCTTGGGCGGGCAAATTGTTTACGCACGTATATATAATGGCAGCGAATGCTATGGCATTACTGCATTAGAGCTTATTGTTTATGGATTTGGAGATGAGTTTGAAGATGAAACTGTAATACTCTGTGACAACTCATTTGTAAACCTCAATGCAGGAAGTGGTTACGCTTCTTACTCTTGGGACACTGACCCTGAACAGAATGGACAGCTAATTACCGTTACACAGCCCGGTACTTATACCGTTACTGTAGAAAATGAAAACGGATGCGAGGGAACAAAAACTTTTACAGTTATACGTTCTGGACGGGCAATCAATGCTGTAATAACAATTAAAGATTTTTCAGGTAACAGTAACTCCATCACTATTTTACCGGAAGGGCCAGGTAATTATGAATACTCTATAGATGGGTTTACTTATCAGGAAAATCCGGTATTTACGGATTTAGTTTCTGGAGAATATACTGTATATGTAAAAGATAGTAATGGATGTGGTCCTGTGTACAGGGACAATGTGTTTGTACTTGATTATCCTAAATTTTTTACTCCTAACGGAGACAGTATTAATGATACTTGGCGCATACCTTATATGACCAACAGACCCGATATTACCGTTACTATT
>JBQGDD010000110.1:0-3584 GCA_052038845.1 Dyadobacter sp.
AGCTTAAAAACAGTTTTTACTCCCGCGAAGAAATTACCCCCATACTGGAACAATATAAAAAAGCGGTGCAAAATAATGAATTATCACCTTTTGCAGCCGCACAATTTTTATTGGAAAAATATTTTGAAAAGAATGACGAAGAAGCCAGCAGGCATTAATGCAAGTATTTAATAGCTATTGGCTAATGCCTCATCACTCATTCGTTATTCTTTTTCATACCGCTCCATTTCACGGTCATAAAACTCGTTTGCAAGGGTTATCAGTCCTTCCATTTCGGCATTCAGCTCGTTTTCATCAAGGTCGTCCGGGTCTTCCATGAACTCTACCTCATCATCTTTAAGGTTTATTATAAACCGGGGATAATCAAGGTGAATGATGAATATATCTTCTGGATAATCCGTATTGTCAGCAAGTACAAACTTTGGTAGTTCCATTGTTAATTTCTTTGAGGTTTAAAATTCATGCTGCCAGGATTGGCATCTATAAGTTTCTTTGTTAAATAATGAAAGCGAATATACAAAAATATTGCCGCAGCAGTAAGACCTGCGAGTAAACCTATCCAAATACCGGTTGCTTTAAGATTTGTATGAAGCCCCAAATAATAGGATATAGGAAATCCTATTATCCAATAAGCCACGAAAGTAATTATAGTAGGTATTTTTACATCCTGCAAGCCTCTTAGTGCTCCTAATACTACTACCTGTATGCCATCAGTTATCTGGAATACGGCAGCTACCAGCAACAGTGTCGATGCTATTTTTATTACTTCGGTATTTTCTGCTAACAATGAAATATCATTCATATTAAGGAAAAATTGTGGCAGGTATTTATGAAAAACTATAAATAGTAATGCAAAAACAATTTCGAGCAGTATAGCCAGTAAAAATATAGAACGGGCCACAAGCTGTAGTTTTTTGTAATCTTTTAGTCCTTTTTGGTTACCCACCCTAATCATAGAGGCTACGCTAAGTCCCATAGCAAACATAAACGTCATAGAGGCAAGGCTAAGAGCAATTTGGTTAGCTGCCTGGCTGGACTTGCCAATAGAACCCGAAAGCCATATAGCAGCGGTAAACAGGGCTACTTCAAAAAGCATCTGCATGGATGAAGGCAGCCCGAGGGCTGTTATCTTTTTAATCACTGACTTCTTAATATCACTGAAATTAAAGTTAGCAAGAAATATTTTCATGCGGCTGTGCTTTGTCATTATGTAATGCATATACAAAAGCATAAATATCCTTGATATAACAGTACCTAAAGCCGCCCCGACAATACCCATTTCAGGGAATACCCATATACCGTAAATTAAAAGATAATTGACTATTATATTTATAATGTTGGATATTATAACAGCATACATAGCATATTTAGTAAACGAAAGCCCATCGGCAAATTGCTTATAGCCCTGAAATATAACCATAGGCACGAGTGAAAATGCTACCCAGTCAACATAAGGCCCTGCAAGTACTACCACATCGTCAGGCTGGTTCATTATACTCATAAGGGGCTTTGAAAACCAGACTACGGCAAATAAAAACACACCTAAAAGCGTACATAAAAATAAACCGTTGTGAAATACAGAGCGGACTTTATTATCATCTTTTTCTGAATCGCCCTGTGCTATTAATGGTGTTATAGCTGTAGAAAAACCTATGCCTGCAGACATTGCGATAAATACCATACTGTTACCCAATGACGCTGCCGCAAGTTCTGCAGTACCCAGGTAGCCTACCATTATATTATCTATAACACCGGTTATAGTATGTCCAAGCATACCCAATATCACGGGCCATGCAAGGCTTATATTATACCTAAATTCCTTTGTATATGCTGCGATATTCACCTTTTATAATTTGCAGGCAAATGTAAGGAGAACCCACAGATAGAAAACAAAATATTAAATGTTATATTTTTTTGATAATCATAGTGTTATATCTTATTTTTAGGGCTTTAAATAAACTTTAATTATAATTTTAACAAAAAGTTGTAATTATTCTTTTTTCATAGGTTTAATTTTACATCAGTAATTAAAAACATTTTTTTATGAAAAAGGGATTGTTTAAAGGATTTGTGTTATCAGCATTATTATTTTTAGGAGCTGATAGTTTTGCTCAAAATATTACAGGTACATCAAGACCTGAAGTAAATAATTATGAGCAGGGATTCCGTTTAGGATTTGGTGTTAATGCAGGGTTTGTTACCGGAGATTTCTTTAATTTCGGGCTTGGCGGAGATGTAAGACTACAGTATGACCTTACACAAAGAGGTTCTATAACCCTAACTACAGGATATACGCATCTTTTCGGGCAGGAAGACTTTATTGATGATTTAGGGTTTATTCCCGTAAAAGCAGGTTTTAAAGGATTTATATGGGAAAACCGCTTTTATATACTGGGCGAGGCAGGTGCTGGTTTTGCAGTAACAAATGATTATAACCAAACAACTTTTTTATGGTCTCCTGGTGTAGGGTATGCTAATGATATTATAGATATCAGCTTACGCTATGAAGGTATGAACGACTTTCAGGGAAACCAGATAGCATTACGATTTGCTTATGGCTTTAGGCTGTAAATATAACCTAAGTACAAAAACTAAACCTTAACTAACCGTTAAAGACCTGTGGTATCATATTTACCACAGGTTTTTTTATTTTTGTATAAACCTGCCTACTATGAATTTATTTATTATTGACTGGAGTAAAACAGAAAGCACACCGCTTGTGGACTGCTGTACTAATAGTAGCCATAAAGTTATAGGGTATGAACTTACTGACGGTGCAGAGGCTTATAAGAAAACAGCCAGATCACTGCCTGACGCTATAGTTATTAATTATGCTGTAAAACCCTATCATGGCAGGCGTACGGCTGAACAGATACATAAACGTAAATCTACATCCCACATACCTATTTATTTTATTAATGGTGATGAAGATGACAATGAGCTTGCAGAGCATTTGGGTATCTGTTTTTCGGAGGAAGAGTTTAAAGAATTGCTGGAAACTTAATCCTGTATTACTTTTCCTGATTCAGTTTTTGCTTATATGTATTTATGTTCTCTAATACCTTGTCATCTACTTCGGGTTCTTTAATGTCATACTTGCACAGCTCATCTAAAATTATTTTTGCCACAAAGTAGCGTGCTGTTTTTTTATCATCGGCAGGTATGGCATACCAGGGCGCGCAGGCGTTAGAGGTGTTTTTTACAGCATCTTCATAATATTTTTGGTATTCGTCCCAAAGCTGCCTTTCTTCAAGGTCAGATGGGGTAAACTTCCAGTTATGCTTAGGTTTGTTCAGCCTTCGCAAAAGTCTTTTACGCTGTTCTTCTTTACTAAGGTGCAGAAAAAATTTAAATATAATGGTTCCGTTTTGCGACACAGTTTTTTCAAAATTATTAATCTGTTCAAAACGCTGTTTCCAAAAATCATCAGGTATATCCTGCTCAGTTTCTATACCCGGCAAATTTTCATTTAAAATATATTTTGGGTGAACACGTGTTATCAGTACGTTTTCATAATGAGATCGGTTAAAAACACCAAACTTACCCTTTTCGGGCAGCGCTATATAATGCCGCCATAAATAACC
>JBQGDD010000111.1:0-22195 GCA_052038845.1 Dyadobacter sp.
TGGTGACGGAGTACTTGATAAAGATGACCTTTGCCCAGATGTACCTGGTACTGCTGCAAACAGAGGATGTCCTGAAGTAACTGAAGAAGTTATCAAAAAATTAAATGATTTTGCTAAAACTATCCTGTTTAACAGTGGTAAGGCTACATTTAAAGACGAAACACTTCCGGTACTTGAAAATATGAAAAACATATTTAAAGAGTATCCTCATGCAAGATTCAGCATCGAAGGTCACACTGACGGAGACGGATCAGTTGCACTAAACCAGACATTATCTGAAAACAGGGCAGCTGCAGTTAAAAATTACCTGATTGAGCATGGTATTTCTGAAGACAGATTAAGATCTACTGGTTTTGGTAAAACTAAACCTATTGCCAGCAACAAAACTGCTGCCGGTAAAGCACAGAACAGAAGGGTTGAAGTTAAACTTATCAAAGAATAACACATACCTTAAATAAATTTGAAGAATGCCTCCGCAATGCGGAGGCATTTTTTTATTTTTATAGCATGGCTAACCCAACCTTTCTCGATAAACTAAGCTCTGAGATAAATAAGAATTATGGCAGTTCCCTATCAGGTATTACTATTGTACTGCCTAACAAAAGGGCACGAATATTTTTAATTGAGGCACTAAAAAAGCAACTTGATACAACAGTTTTTGCACCGGAAATTATTAGTATAGAAGATTTTGTACAGGATGTTTCGGGCATACGATCTATAGATACTATTGAATTACTCTTTGAGTTTTTTAGCGTTTATCTTGGCATTTCACCCAAAGAGAAACAACAGTCTTTTGAAACTTTTGCCAATTGGGCAAAAACACTGCTACAGGACTTTAACGAGATAGATCGCTACCTGCTCAATCCAAAACACGTGTTTTCTTACCTTAAGGATATTGAAGATATAAAACACTGGTCGGTAGATGTGGATAACCGCACCACAATGATAGATAACTATTTGGAATTCTGGAAACTGCTACCAGATTATTATACTTCACTTTACAGCCACCTGATTAATAAAGGCACAGGGTATCAGGGGCTTATTTACAGGGAAGCTGTAGAGAATATTAATCATTTCTCTAATGCATTCAGCAAAGAGCAGCTTATTTTTGCAGGTTTTAATGCGCTTAATGCCGCTGAAGAAAAAATAATACAGCACCTGCTATCATCAGGGCAGGCAAAAATATACTGGGATATAGATAACGCTTTTTTAAACGACCCGTACCATGATGCCGGGCTGTTTATCCGCAGGTTTAAAAAGGACTGGAAACAATATACATCACAACCATTTGAATGGATTACCGATGAGTTTAGCCAGGCAAAAAAAATAAATATTATTGGTACACCTAAAACTGTAGGACAGGCAAAAATAGCCGGAGAAATAATAGAACAGATTCAGGATAGCGGGCAAACCCTTAACAAAACCGCACTGGTGCTTAGTGAGGAAAATATGCTTATACCTATTCTGTACAGCCTACCGCTTGGGGTTGGGAGCCTTAATATAACTATGGGGTACAACAGTAAAAACAACCCTGCACAAATACTTGTGCAAAAACTGTTTAAACTGCACACTAACGCACTTAACCGTAACCGAAACAGCTACACGCTGTATTACCGCGAAGTACTGGATATACTCACACATCCGTTAGTAGAACCTTATTCAGGTGCTGCAAGGCTTATTGAAGTCATTAATAAAAATAACATGACTTTCTTTTCCCAAAGCAGGCTGCTTGAACTGCACCCGGGGGCAACCCCCTTTTTTAAATTACTTTTTGAACGCTGGGATATTACTGCCGGAGAAATATTACAACGCCTGTCTGACATTATTCTTTCAGTAAAATCTTTTCTAAGCACTGATGATGAAGAGGATAAAATCAGCAAAGCCTTTCTTTACTCTGTATTTAAGGTTATAAACAAACTCATAAACTACCATGAGGCACACCCGCAAATGGACAGCCTCGAAGTATTGCAGTCGGTTTACAAACAGGTTATCGACCTGGCAGAAGTGTCTTTTGAAGGCGAGCCACTAAGCGGATTACAGATTATGGGTGTGCTGGAAAGCCGCGTACTGGATTTTGATAATGTAATTATCACATCGATGAACGAGGGCAAATTCCCTGCGGGTAAAACCCAAAATTCATTTATACCCTATGATGTAAAACGGGAACTGGGGCTGCCTACTTACAAAGAAAAAGATGCTATTTACAGCTATCACTTTTACCACCTGCTGTTAAGGGCAAAAAATATATACCTGCTGTACAATACCGAAAGTGAAGGGCTTGATGCCGGGGAACGCAGCCGTTTTTTAACCCAACTGGAAATAGAAAAAAAGCCTGCGCATAACCTGGTAAGCGGTATTTATAATGCCCACCTGCCCGATAAGGCATATATGCCTATGGTAGTACCAAAATCTGGAAAGGTTATGGAGAGGCTAAAGGAAATAGCAACAGGCAAAGGGTATTCTCCATCGGCGTTAACAAGTTATATACGCAACCCTATACAGTTTTACTATCAGCGGATATTACGTATAAACGAGGTAGATGAAGTTGAAGAAAGCATAGCCCTTAATACACTCGGCACCATTATTCACGGCACGCTCGAAGAGCTGTATAAACCTTACCTCGATAAGTTTCTTTCAGAGCAGACCATAGCTGCTATGGCTGCCCTTGCAGACGATGAAGTAATGCGGCAGTTTGTTATGGTATATAAAGAGGGGGAAATTAAAAAAGGGCGCAACCTTTTGGCTTTTGAAGTTGCTAAACGCAATGTGCATAATTTTTTAAAACTTGAAAAAAAGCTGCTCGCAGAAGGCGATACGGTAAAAATAATTGCCCTTGAAGAAACCTTTGAACGCTGGCTTGAGGATGACAGCCTGCCTTACCCTGTTAAAATATCCGGTAATATAGACCGTATAGAACAGCGAAACGGAAGGATTAGGATAGTAGATTATAAAACCGGCAAGGTAGAGAAAGGGAATTTGACTTTAAAATCCTGGGAGGGGCTCACTGATGATATTAAAAATGAAAAAATAATACAGCTTTTAACTTACGTTTTTATGTATGAACCTTTAGCTGATAGTTTAGATACAGAAGCGGGCATAATTTCATTTAAAAATATGAAGGGCGGTTTTATGAACTTTAGCTATAAAGATAGTTATGATAAAGCCGCAAAAGGCATAGATGTTATAACATCAGAGCTAATGAATGCTTATAAAAAAGAACTGTTAGTACTTATTAAAAACATACTCAATACTGAATTAGCTTTCGAAGAAAAGGTATAGAGTGCCTTTATATACAACAGCTAAAAATAGAAAAGGGAAAATCATTTGATTTTCCCTTTTCAGCCCCCAAAAATACCGTAAAAATTAATTTACTAATTGCTATTTTGCTGCAAAAGTAATTCATATTATAAATTATGCAACTATTATAATGAAAAAAAAAGCAATTATATGATAACTGCAATATATTAACAGTAAATAATAGTATTATAACAGGTTATACTTTAATATGCCCTTGCATCGTTGCCTTCGTAAAAGTTTATAAAAGCACGATTTACTACCCTGTTGCCCCCGGGTGTAGGATAATTACCCGTAAAATACCAGTCGCCTAAGTTTTTAGGGCAGGCTTTATGCAGGTTGTCCACACTCTGGAAAATTATCTTAACCTCAGCATTGATATCATCAGAGCTTAAAAGCTCAGATATTTTGTCCGATATTTCCTCATCTGTAAATGGCGCATAAAACTCCTTAACATAGTTTACTACGTCAGCATCGGGAGTATTTTCCTGCGCTTTAGATTTTTTGTAAACCTCCTCAACTATATGCATCATATCCCTTTCCTTTAAAAGTTCATAAGCAGCCTTAAAAGCCACAAGCCCTTCAAGCTTTGCCATATCTATACCATAACAGTCAGGATACCTAATTTGCGGAGCAGAAGATACAACTACTATACGCTTAGGGTTAAGCCTGTCCATCATTTTAATGATACTCTTTTTAAGGGTAGTGCCCCTCACAATAGAATCATCTATAATAACAAGGTTATCTTCAGGCTTAATAACACCATAAGTAACATCATACACGTGGGCTACTAAATCATCACGGCTGCTGTCTTCAGTAATAAAAGTACGTAGTTTGGCATCTTTAATCGCTATTTTCTCAGTACGTATCTTAACCGAAAGCAGTTCTTTCAGCGTCTGCTCGGTAAGTGTAGTCCTGTTTTGCAGTATGTGATTGTTTTTCCTGTCGTTAAGAAAATCCTGTGCTGCTTCTACCAGCCCAAAAAAGGATGTTTCAGCCGTGTTAGGGATATAAGAAAAAACAGTATTATCAGTATCACTGTCTATCGCCTTAAGCACGTCAGGCAATATCAGCCTTCCCAATTCTTTACGCTCACGGTATATTTCGGCATCGCTGCCGCGTGAAAAATAAATCCTTTCAAAAGAACATGCTTTTTTTTCTAAAGCAGGCTTTATCTCTTCTATGCTTATCTTTCCGCTTTTTTTAATGATAATAGCGTTACCTGGCTCAAGCTCGTGTACATCTTCAAACGGGACATTAAACACGGTTTGAATTACAGGCCTTTCAGATGCTACAACGGCAATTTCATCGTCCTGATAGTAATATGCCGGACGGATACCCGCCGGATCACGAAAAACAAAACTGTCGCCATGTCCAAGCAATCCTGCCATTGCATAGCCTCCATCCCACTGCTTAGAAGCACGTTTTAATATTTTGGCAACATTTAGCCTTTCAGATATTACAGGAGAAGCCTCCTGCTTTGAGTAACCTTCATTTTTACACTCCTGATATAAATCTGCCACCTCATCATCAAGAAAATGACCTATTTTTTCCATTACCGTTACGGTATCAGCAAGTTCTTTAGGGTGCTGCCCTAACTCTACGAGGCTATCAAAAAGCTCCTTAACATTAGTCATGTTAAAGTTACCTGCCACTATAAGGTTACGGTGCATCCAGTTATTCTGCCTCAGGAATGGGTGAACGCTCTCTATACTGTTTTTACCGAAAGTACCGTAACGCACGTGCCCCATAAATACCTCGCCAATGTAGGGCACCTGGTCTTTCATGAGCTGCATATCTTCGTTATACTCCGGGTGTGCAGTTAGCTCTTCGTTTATACGTCCGTTAATCTGAGTAAAAATATCCTGTATAGGCTGCTGTTGGTTAGAGCGTATACGACTTATGTAGCGCTGCCCAGGCTTTACATCCAGCTTAATACTGGCAAGCCCTGCACCATCCTGCCCACGGTTGTGCTGCTTTTCCATAAGCAGGTACATTTTCTGTATGCCGTAAAAAGCAGAACCGTACTTTTCTTTATAATAATCTAAAGGTTTAAGTAACCTTAAAAGCGCAATGCCGCATTCGTGTTTAATAGCGTCGCTCATGTTGTCATTGTTGTTGTGTTGTAATTTATTAAAAAAAGCCCCGCAATGAGGCCTTAGTATTTTTACTTTTCTTCTTCCAGAGAGATGTCAAATTGTGTGAGCGCCTTAAATTGCTTCAGGCGTTGCAGCACCTCCTCTTTCTGTAAACGTTCCATTCGTTGTGTGCCAAACTCCTCTACACAAAACGAAGCCATGTTAGAGCCATATATAATGGCATTCTTCATATTTTCAAACGATATGTTTTCACTTTGTGTTATATAACCTGCAAATCCGCCGGCAAAGGTATCGCCTGCCCCAGTAGGGTCAAACACTTCCTCAAGTGGCAGTGCAGGAGCAAAAAACACTTTTTTATCATGAAAAAGCAACGCGCCGTGCTCTCCTTTTTTTATTACTACAAATTTTGGGCCCATTGCCTGAATTTTTGCCGCAGCTTTTACTAAAGAGTACTCGCCTGATAGCTGGCGTGCCTCTTCATCATTAATGGTGATTACATCTACCCTTTTTATGACTTCCTGTAACTGCTGCAGTGCACAGTCCATCCAGAAGTTCATAGTATCTAAAACTACCAATTTTGGCTGTTCTTCCATCTGGTCGAGAACACTTATCTGTATTGCCGGGTGCAGGTTGCCTAAAAGTACTACATCGGCATTTTTATAATTTTGAGGCACTATCGGGTTAAAATCGGCGAGGGTGTTTAACTGTGTTTCCAGCGTGTCGCGCGAGTTTAGGTCGTTATGGTAACGCCCGCTCCAAAAAAATGTTTTACCTCCTTTTACTATTTCAAGGGCAGATATATCTATATTCCTGTCGGTTAGCATATCCAGGTATTCCTGCGGAAAATCATCTCCTACTACAGATACTATTGCCGACTGTAATTTAAAAAATGAAGCCGAAAGCCCTATGTATGTTGCGGCACCGCCAAGTATTTTATCGGTTTTGCCAAACGGCGTTTCTATGGCATCAAAAGCTACAGTTCCTACAATGAGTAATTTGTTCATAAAACAGGATTAAATTTAAAGGTGCAAAGATAATGCATTCGTTGCAGAACAGCAATAGGGTAAAAGTTAAGGGTTGCGGATTTGGAGTTATTATACTATGATAAAATTCCTTACATTTCCTTTTTGTTTAAACACTGCCAGATGAATATAATAAAATTACTTTTCACCATTTGCTTATTACCCTTTATGGGAATATGCCAAACTGAAGACTCTTTAAGAGTTGATAATAAGTATGCACTTGAAACTGAAACAGGAATAAGCAATGTTGATATGGAGCAGCTAATTAATAATTATACTGAATTTATCAGAGAATCGCCAAATGACACAGATTTAATTTTTAAAAGGGGTATGCTTTACGTTGCAACAAAACAATATAGTAACGCCAAGGATGATTTTAACACCTTAATTGAACTGGAAAGTGAGAAATTAAGTGAAGCTTACTTTTACAGAGGGCTATCACAATTATTACTCTTTGAAACTATGAGTGGTTGCGAAGACATTAGTAAAGCGAGAGAGTTGGGTTTTGAAACCGATTACTCTAATTTAGATTTAATGTGTAATACTTCAGGGGATTAGAAAACTACATATTACAAGGTCTATAAATTATATTATTGAGTCAACAGCTCCCTGAAACTTTTAGAAGTAAGTATATGTTTATCCATATCTTCAAACTCTTTTAGGAACGGGTTGGTTTCCCTGTGTGCAGTATAAAAGCTTTTAAGTTCATCAATAGTAATTTTTCTGCCTGTATATTCAAATACAATTTTGCCGTTTGCAGCAAAAGGATTTACCTGCTTCCAGAACGAGGATTTTTCATATGCTTTTGCAACAAACACATACCCCTGAACATCTATAAATTCATGGTTTTTAAAAAACCTTTCAAAAGTCTGAATATTATTTATTTTAGCATTATCAACATAGGTTTCACAGTCTGCCGACCATGTATCAAAGTTAATATCCATCATAGGATAATTAGGCTGTCTGTTTTCCATAAATTACTTGTTTAAATCTGCTCCCTGTTGCTCATAAAAAGCATCTACATTTAGTTTTGGCATGGCAGAAGCCATAACGGCAAGCTGGTCGCAACGCTCGTTTTGCGGGTGCTGGTTATGCCCCTTTATCCATTTAAAATCTACTTTATGCTTACGGTATATTTTTAGGAAACGCCGCCACAGGTCAGGGTTTTTCTTACCTGTAAAACCTTTCTTTTCCCAGCCAAACACCCATCCTTTTAAAACTGAATCTACCACATACTTAGAATCACTTACTACAAGTACAGCAGTATTGGGCTTGGTGAGTTTCTCAAGACCTACAATAACGGCAAGCAGTTCCATTCGGTTATTGGTTGTAAGCCTAAAGCCTTCATAAAACTCTTTTTTATACCCCGTACCCACCTGCTCCAGTATAACGCCATAGCCGCCCGGGCCAGGATTTCCCTTAGCAGCGCCATCGGTATATATGTGTACTGTATGCATTTGTTATATGAGTTATGGGTTTCGGGTTTAAGGGTTGTGTCTTATTGCTTCATCTGCTATTTGTACAATTTGATTAATTACCTCCTCTGTACTGCAATTTTCAATTAGCCTTTTCTGGAGATTTTCTGTATAGTTTTTAGAAGCGAATTTATTTTTTACAATTATGATATCCTGTATCAGTCCATCTATTATTCCCCAATCATTTTCATCATATAACTTTTTCTCTTCTTCAGTAAATAATCGACTCCAATCATTGTTACCCTTATATTTATTATATATTTCTAATTTTTCTTTAGTAATCATAATCAGGCTCAAATTACTTACTAAGCAACTCTTCAATTACCATTGGTAAGTGTTCATGCTCCAGTGTAAGCACTTTTGCCGCAACTTCTTCGGGCGTTGTGCATTGCTCCAGTAAAACGGCTTTCTGAAAAATCACATTACCCTCATCATAGTTATTGTTTACATAATGTATGGTTATGCCGCTTTCTTTGTCTTTATTTTCCAGTACGGCACGGTGCACGTTTATGCCATACATACCCTTACCGCCATATTTTGGCAATAGTGCCGGGTGAATATTAATAACCCTATCAGGGTACTCAGCGATAATAGCTGCCGGAAACTTCCATAAAAACCCTGCAAGTACAATTATATCTGGGCTGTATTGCCTTATATTTTCTAAAACAATTCCGCTATTCATTTCCTCCCGGTTAAAAACAACAACAGGAACATTATATGCTTTGGCTTTATCAATTACTCCTGCATCAGGGTTGTTTGTATATACTGCATTAACCGAAAATCCGGTCTTATTTTTAAAGTAATGCATTATCTTTTCGGCATTAGATCCACCCCCTGAAGCAAATATTACTATATTTTTCATTATGCTGATATAAAATTACAATGCAAAAAAAAGAATAATAAACGGCAAAATAACGGCTATTTCGGCTTTTTGTAAAATTAATTTTTTATTTTAGTACTCACATTTTTTAGGTAAAACGTGGTTTTAAAATAAAGTTTTTTATTTTTGCCATTCAATTTAAATTCTAAAATTAAAGATTATGTCAGACATTGCATCAAGAGTAAAAGCGATTATCGTAGACAAATTAGGTGTTGACGAAAACGAAGTTGTAACAGAAGCAAGCTTCACTAACGATTTAGGAGCTGATTCATTAGACACTGTTGAGCTTATTATGGAGTTTGAAAAAGAATTTGACATTCAGATTCCGGATGATCAGGCTGAGAATATCGCCACTGTTGGTCAGGCTATTTCTTACATAGAAGAAGCAAAAAAGTAATAAATAAATAGCATCCATGTATAAACTACTACATGGATGTTATTGTTTATTGGACTTTTAAAGCATAAGCTTTAAAAAAATGGACGTCTTTTACTTTTAAGAGCATTCATAAAAATATCAATAATGCCCATGTTTTCTTATGAATAATAAATGAACGCATGGGTATTGTTCTATAATTTGAAACTATAAAATTGACTTTATGAAATTAAGAAGAGTTGTAGTAACAGGACTTGGTGCACTTACCCCAATAGGCAACACAGTAGAAGAATACTGGAACGGCCTAATAAACGGTGTGAGCGGTGCTGCCCCTATTACCTATTTTGACACTACTAACTTCAAAACAAAATTTGCCTGCGAAGTAAAAAATTTCAATGTTGAAGATTTTATAGACAGAAAAGAGGCCCGAAAAATGGACCGCTACGCACAGTATGCCATGGTTGCAACTGATGAGGCTATTAAAGATGCCAACCTTGACTTTGAAAAACTTGATAAAGACAGGGCAGGTGTTATTTGGGGTTCAGGTATTGGAGGACTCGAAACTTTTCAGGAAGAAGTAATAAACTTTTCAAACGGAAACGGCACACCAAAGTTTAACCCTTTCTTTATCCCTAAAATGATAGCCGATATTGCCGGTGGGCATATCTCTATTAAATATGGGCTAAGAGGACCTAACTTTACTACTGTTTCTGCCTGCGCATCATCTACAAACGCGCTTATAGATGCCTTTAATTATATAAGGCTAGGGCATGCAGATGTTATGGTAACAGGCGGAAGTGAGGCTGCGGTAACCATTGCAGGAATGGGCGGATTTAATGCAATGCACGCTCTTTCTACCCGCAATGACGACCCTAAAACAGCTTCAAGACCTATGGATAAAGACCGTGAGGGCTTTGTACTGGGCGAAGGTGCCGGATCTCTTGTAATTGAAGAATATGAGCACGCTGTAGCAAGGGGTGCAAAAATATACTGCGAAATTGGCGGTGGCGGTATGAGTGCCGATGCACACCATATTACTGCACCACACCCTGAAGGGCTGGGCGCTAAAAATGTAATGCTTAACTGCCTTCGTGATGCCGGGCTGACACCTAACGATGTAGATGGTGTAAATATGCACGGCACATCAACACCTCTTGGAGATATTGCAGAATCTAAAGCTATACTTGAGGTTTTTGGTGAGCATGCCTACACGCTTAACCTTAACTCAACAAAATCTATGACGGGGCACCTGCTTGGTGCTGCCGGAGCTATAGAAACAATCGCTTCTATACTATCTATAAAGCATGGTATTGTACCCCCTACCATCAACCATTTTACAGATGATGAGAATATAGACCCTAAACTTAACTTTACTTTTAATACTGCCCAAAAAAGGGATATGAAAGTAGTTATGAGCAACACCTTTGGTTTTGGCGGGCATAATGCCTGTGTACTTGTAAAAAAGCTCGAACTGTAATATACGGGAATGGGTATAATTAAAAACATATTTACCAAATCCCGTCATTCGCAAGAAGACGGGATTTTTTTTGAGGAAATGCAAAAAATGCTTGGTTTTAAACCCGTAAACCTGGCTCACTACCGCAGGGCATTTACTCACCGCTCTTCAAACAAAACAGACGAAAACGGCAATCCTTTAAATTATGAAAGGCTTGAATTTTTGGGTGATGCCATGCTGGGTTCGGTAATTGCGGCACACCTGTTTAACGAGGTGCCAACGGGCGATGAAGGCTACCTTACCAAAATGCGTTCTAAAATAGTAAGCAGGGAACATCTTAATGAACTTGGCCGCGACCTTAACCTTATAAAGTGGGTAGAAAGCAAAGTATCTGCGCAGCATTTTGGAGAAAACATACACGGTAACCTCTTTGAGGCTTTTATCGGGGCTATTTACTTAGACAAAGGGTTTACCTATTGCGAAAAATTCATCTACAAAAAAGTAATTATCCCTTATGTAGATATAGATAAACTTGAAGGCAAGGTTATAAGCTACAAAAGCCTTGTTATAGAGTGGTGTCAAAAAGCTAAAAAGCCGTTTCAGTATGAAATATATGAAGACAATGGTACCGAAGGTCAAAAATATTTTGCAGTAAAACTTAAAATAGATGGCAAAATAATAGCAAAGGCAAGGGCAACATCTAAAAAGAAAGCAGAAGAAAAAGCATCGCAAAGAGCTTACTTTGCTTATCAGGAAAAAATTAACAAAAAATAATACAATTTATCAGTTCACTATAACGTTTTCGTGAATAAATTAGCGTTAACTTAATTTTAAGACTGTTTTTTGTGAATTATAAATGCTATATTTACGGCTTATTAAATTTTAATGGCTGTTCACAAATTACAGATCGATGATTTTGTAACGATTGATTATGAATTAATTGCCATACACTCTTCACTGGAAGATTACAGGCTGGCTTATTTCATTAATCAGCAGTTACATATCCTTCTCGAAAAATGCCCCAAAGATATAGGCATTACCACCCGCGAAGGCGAAAGCTGTTTTTCCAGATTTTTTTTTGAAGATACTGAAAGTGAAACTGCCTATAACCTTATCCGGAATAAAAACTCAGTAATAAGTCTGCAAAATAATTCTGCCTCGCTTTTTGCCGATGCAGGATATGATATGGCTACAAGCGTTTTTCTTTTGCCGGAGTATAGAAAAGCTGACTATATACTTAAGGTTGAAAACATGCTGCCTAACGTAATTGTAGAAAGTATTGTAGCAAAACTTTTAAAGATACAGCAGGTAAACACAGCTTATACTATTGAACACAATAAACTAAAATCGAAAAACAATTTAATTTTTTAATATGCCGACAAACAAAAAAACTAAAATTGTAGCCACATTAGGACCTGCATGCAGCTCTAAAGAAGTAATTAAAAACATGATAGATGCAGGTGTAAATGTGTTTAGAATTAACTTTTCGCATGCAGATTATACTGATGTTAAAGAACGCATACAGATTATAAGGGAACTTAATGATGAATATGGGTATAACACTTCTATTCTTGCCGACTTGCAGGGACCAAAACTGCGTGTGGGTGTAATGAAAGAAGATGTAGTAGTAGCACCCGGCGACATTATTACCTTTACAACTGCCGAAGATATACCGGGCACTGCACAAAAAGTGTACATGAATTATAAAGAATTCCCAAATGATGTAAACCCAGGCGAAAGGGTTTTGCTTGATGACGGAAAACTTATTTTTGAGGTATTGGAAACCAACCGCACTACAGAGGTTAAAGCTGTAGTAGTACAGGGTGGGCCTTTGCGTTCTAAAAAAGGGGTAAATCTGCCTAATACAAAGGTATCGTTGCCCGCGCTTACACAAAAAGACATTAAAGATGCTATTTTTGCTATTAAGGAAGAGGTTGACTGGATAGCACTTTCTTTTGTGCGTACCCCTAAAGATTTAGAGGAGCTACAGGATCTTATAGCTGAACATTCAAGCTATAAAATTCCTATCATAGCAAAAATTGAAAAACCCGAAGCGGTAGAAAATATAGATAAGATAGTTGCCTTTTGTGACGGACTTATGGTAGCCAGGGGCGACCTTGGTGTAGAAGTACCTGCGCAGGAAGTACCGCTTATACAAAAAAAACTGGTTAACCGTGCTAAAACAGCCCGCATACCGGTTATTATAGCCACACAGATGATGGAAACTATGATAACAAGCCTTACCCCTACAAGGGCAGAGGTTAATGACGTGGCTAACTCTGTAATGGATGGTGCCGATGCCGTGATGCTTTCAGGAGAAACATCTGTAGGGAACTACCCGGTGCAGGTTATTGAAAAAATGACCCAGATTATAGAAGCGGTTGAAGATTCTCCGCTAATTGCCGTACCGCAAAATGTACCGCAGGTGCGCACCAAGCGTTTTATAACAAAATCTATATGCTACCATGCCGCGCAAATGGCTAATGCTATTAAGGCTAACGCAATCAGCACGCTTACAAACAGTGGCTATACCGCTTTCCAGATTAGTGCATGGAGACCGCAGGCGCACATACTTGTATTTACTTCCAACAAAAGGATACTAACGCAAATGAGCCTGCTATGGGGTGTAAACTCTTTTTATTACGATAAGTTTTTAAGCACAGATGAAACAGTTGATGATGTAAACAACATTGCCAAAGAAAAAGGCTATGTACAAAAAGGCGATATGCTTATAAACCTTGCTGCCATGCCAGTAGTAGAAAAAGGGATGGTTAATACCCTAAGGGTATCTGAAATTGAATAGTTCGCATCTATTATTTTTATACTTGTAAGGGCTGCTTTTTTAAAGGCAGCCCTTATTATTTATACTGTTTTAGTTACTGCTAAGTAGCGGTGTTATTACTTTAGTATGTTGTTTATTATCATATCGGCGTGCACGCGGGAGTTTTCAATAAACCATTTATGTGTTTCCATCCCACCGCACACTACTCCCGCAAGGTAAAGCCCTTTAACATTGGTTTCCATAGTATCAGGATTATATTGCGGTATGCAGTTAATACCCGATACCTGTACCCCAGCCTGCTTTAAAAATTCAATATCAGGGCGGTAACCTGTTAACGCAAGTACAAAATCAGTTTGTAGGGTAACAGTACCTTCGGGTGTAATTATATCCGTTTCATTTTCCCGTATAGCACTCACTTCCGAATAAAAATAAGCCTTAATGCTACCTTCGGCGATACGGTTTTCAATATCGGGCTTAATCCAGTATTTTACACGCTCGTTAATTTCCCCCTTGCGGATAACCATAGTTACATCTGCTCCTTTATGCCAGCACTCCAGCGCAGCATCTACTGAGGAATTGTTGGCACCAACAACCACTACTTTTTTAAAGGCATACTCATGGGCTTCTTTATAATAATGGCGCACATGGGGCAGGTTCTCCCCCGGTACATCCATATAAACAGGAATATCATAAAAACCCGTAGCAATAACTACATTTTCAGCAGTGTACTTAGCCTTGGGTGTTTGTATTTCAAAAAGTCCCTCATTGTTTTTTACAACACTGTCTGCCCTTTCATTAAGGCTTATATTCAGTTTAAAATACTTTTGTATGTTACGGTAATATTCCAGCGCTTCCTGCCTGCCGGGCTTAGGCGCAATGCAGGTAAAAGGCACGTTGCCAATTTCGAGCCTTTCGGCAGTAGAAAAAAACGTCATGTACAGCGGATAGTTATAAAGGCTGTTTACAAGTGTCCCTTTTTCAAGTAACAGATAGTCAAGTCCACCCTGCTGTGCCGCTATAGCACACGCCATACCTATTGGACCACCACCAATAATTACCAGTTGATGCTTATTTACTGCTGTTTCCACGATGTGTAAGGTTTACGGCTAAGGTAAGCATTATAATAGCGTTCATCTCCTGTAACTTCAGTTCCCAGCCAGTCGGGTTTTTCAAATGCTTCATTTTCATCGGTAAGCTCAATCTCTGCCATTACAAGCCCCTTGTTCTCACCATAAAAAATATCAACTTCAAAAACATGGCTGCCCGCCTTTATTTCATAACGGGTTTTGTCTATAACGCCTTCTTCGCAAATAGCAAGGAGCTGTTTGGCTTCAGCCAATGTAATTTCTTTTTCCCATTCCATGCGGGTAGTACCGCTATCGTTACTTCTGCCCTTAACGGTAAGATACCCTTTATCGCCTTTTATGCGTACACGCACAGTTCTGTCTGGGTGAGAACTCAGGTAGCCCTGAGTAATCCTTTTTTCGGCATACGCAGCCTTAATAAAATCATTAGAAAGCACTAAAAACTTACGTTCGGTTTCGGTCATAACTTAAGATATAATTGCCTATGCAAGATACATACTCCAAAAATAAATTGTGCAATAATATGTAACATTTACTTTAGTAAACAAATATTAAAATGTAAAACAAATTGCATTTTATAAATCGAGATTTGTATTTTTACGTGAAATTATCACTGCATGAAGTTCAGGAAATCAAGGCCGCGCATTACATTAGCCGAATTTTTCGAGAAAAATTTTGATGAGCGTAAACTTTGGGAATACAAATCTGATGATGTTGACCTGCTCGCAGAGTTAGTTGAAATTATCCGCCCCAGGCACATAGAGGCATTTCTTTCAGTTGATCTGTCAGAACTTCTTATGCTGCTTAACGAAAATGAACATTACTGCAAAGGACTTTCAGAATACTTAAAGAAAGTACTTAAAGATAAAAAATTCAGCCAGATACTTACTGATGCCGGCATACTTACTGATGCCGACTTTTTTTATGAGGTTAAAAAACGCCTCTTTGCAAAACTGATACCAGACCAGCCGCAAAAAAACACGCTGGAATATGTACTCAACCAGGTTTTTTACATTAAAACCGACCCCGAATGGATTAATAAAATACCTTATGAGCAGCTTTTAGAGCTTTTTGAAAAGCTAAACTTTAATACTGTATATGCATCAGGTAAAGTGAGCCACGCGTTAGCCGAGCTTCTTTTTGCCATGGAGGTTATTATTCACAGGATTGCAGGGCGTGCCATGGAAACCAATGTTATAAAAATGGTTCCTGAATATGACAACCTTGAAAGTCCCTTTTTGGCACTGCAAAAGGAATTTGCACTGCTGGTAGAAAAGATAACACAGGAGCGCAGGAACTTTATTGCGCCGGACGACCTTGGCTACAAGCAACTTATAATTTTGCATAAACAATGTGTTGATTATGTAGAAACAGCTTTTAAAAACAGTGCCAAGTTTGGTATATCATTAAGGGTAAACCAAAGCCTGTTGCGGATAAGGCAGCAATTAAAAAGGCTTAATACAATGCTGCCCATGCTTGTTATTAAGGAAGCACCCGAAGCTAAAAAGAACACCATATACCTTGCCTGCGACCTTATAGAATATAACTGCGACAAGAACAACGTGCGCAAACTGATTAATGAAAGTACACAGCTGCTTTCTTATGAGGTAACACAGCATACAGCCAATACAGGGGAACATTATATAACCAAAGACCGAAACGAATACTGGAAAATGTTTTGGCGTGCCTGTGGTGGTGGCGTTATAGTAGCCTTTGCCTGTATAAATAAAGTACTGCTTTCTAAAATAGACACTAGTGCTTTTGGCCATGCATTTTTATATAGCATGAACTATGCTCTTGCATTTATAGGCATATATTTATGTGGTTTTACACTGGCTACAAAACAGCCTGCCATGACAGCATCTGCATTGGTAAGGGCTTTAGAAAAAGGAAGAAATAAAAAAGACAGTGTAAATGAAGATGAAAAACACCTTGCTTTCGCAGAGTTTTTTGCCCGGGTATTCCGTTCACAGTTCATAGCTTTTTTAGGGAATGTAATTGCCGCTTTCCCGGTAGCATTACTCGGTATTTATCTTATAGACCTTGCCTTTAAATACAATATTGCCTTAACCAAATGGTTTAAGCTTATAAATGACATTAGCCCCGTAACATCTCCTGCAATATTTCATGCTGCAATAGCAGGGGTATTTCTTTTCCTTTCAGGTATAATTGCAGGCAGCGTAGCAAACCGCGACAAGCACCAGCACATGTACTACAGGATACAAGAACACCCTTTACTTAAACTGAGTCTTGGTAGGGTACGCACACAAAAACTGGCTTCGCTTTATGAAAAAAAATGGGCAGGCATAGTGTCAAACTTTTGGTTTGGTGTATTTATGGGAAGCACGGCATCCGTAGGCTTTTTTCTTGGGCTTGACCTCGATATAAGGCACATTACCTTTGTGAGCGGTAACCTTGCATTAGGGCTGTATGGTGCTAATTTTAATGTTTCTACTGAAATGATTGTGTGGGGCATTATTGGTATCGGGATAATAGGGCTTGTTAACTTTCTTGTTAGCTTTGCTTTGTCACTCGGGCTTGCTTTCCGTTCCAGGAATATGCCGCTTTCAGAGCTTCGCCCCGTTATAAGTTCTATATGGAAATACTTTAAATATAAACCTGGGGCATTCTTTTTTCCAAACTTTATGAAAACTACAGAATGAGTTTAAGTCTGTTACAATTAATGTCGGGATTGTAATTTACTTATCCTTTCTATTTTATCAGATGTTACAAAAATGCGTTTATAGTCGTTATTAGCAAGCCATACCATTGCCTTTGCTACATTACCGGCTTTAATACTCCTATACTTAGCTGCACCGCCCTGCAAAACAGGATTTATAAGTTTCATAAACCCGGCAGCCAATTTTTCCATAATTCTGCTGTCATTTCTTTCAGCTAGAATCAACGAAGGCTGTAATATATGCGTTTTAGGAATATTAGCACCCAAAACATCATCCTGCATTTCACCTTTTGTGCGGCTGTAAAAGATACGGCTGTCGGCATCAGCGCCAATAGCCGAAATTGCTATAAACACAGGTATTTCATTAGCTTTAGCTAATTTAGCTGCTGTAACAGGTATGCCGTAATCTATTTTACGGTAGGTATCTTTATCAGGTGTTTTTGCCTTTGTGGTACCAATACAGCAATATACCTCATCAGCGGTAAATGCCTCAGCATGCTTTTCAAGCTCAAAAAGGTCAATAATATACTCCTCAATTTTAGAATTATTGTTGTTAATGCTGCTCCTCGAGAAAAGTTTTACCTTTTCATAACGGCTGTCATTTAGCAGTAGCCGTAAAACTTCGCCCCCTGAAGCACCGGAGGCTCCTAAAATAATGGCTGTTTTTGGCATAAATGGGAGATTTTATTATATAAATATACAGTAATTTTGTGATATGACAGCGCAGTTACCCCTAAGAAAAATTATCCATATTGATATGGATGCGTTTTATGCATCGGTAGAGCAACTGGATAACCCGGAGCTGCGTGGTAAAGCTATTGCTGTGGGCGGAGGTGAAAACAGGGGTGTTGTAGCAGCCGCAAGTTATGAGGCGCGCAAATTTGGCGTGCGCAGTGCCATAAGTGGCTATCTCGCCAAGAAAAACTGTCCGCACCTTATATTTGTTAAGCCGAGATTTGACCGCTACCGTGAAATTTCGCAGCGCATACGGGCTATATTCATGGATTATACTGACCTTGTAGAACCGTTGTCATTAGACGAGGCTTACCTTGATGTTACCCACAACAAAAAAGGCAATCCAAGCGCAAGCATGATAGCAAGGGAAATTCGCGAACGTATATTTACGGAAACCGGGCTAACGGCATCGGCTGGTATATCCATTAATAAGTTTATTGCAAAAGTAGCCAGTGATTACAACAAACCTAACGGGCAAAAAACCGTAAACCCCGATGAAGTTTTAGAGTTTTTGGAAGAGCTGCCCATTGGTAAGTTTTATGGTGTGGGAAAGGTTACTACCGAAAAGATGTACCAGCTTGGCATATTTACAGGTAAGGACTTAAAAACAAAATCGGAGGAATTTTTAACCTCGCATTTTGGCAAATCAGGAGGGTATTACTATTATGTGGTTCGTGGCATACATAACAGCGAGGTTAAGCCCGACCGTATTGCAAAATCTGTAGGGACAGAGCATACCTTTAATGAAAACCTGGTGAGCGAGGTTTTTATAGAAGAAAAACTGGCAGACATAGCCAAAGAGCTGGAACGCCGCCTGCAAAAAAAGAAAATAGCCGGGAAAACAGTAACCCTTAAATTAAAATACAGCGATTTTACCGTACAGACCCGCAGTAAAACCATACCCTATTTTATAGCAGACAGCAGCCTTATTTTTGAAGCTGTAAAAGAATTGCTGTATCAGGAACGCCCAAAAGATTCTGTGCGCCTGTTAGGCATATCTTTATCCAACCTTAATACCGAGACCCCATCAGGAGAGAAAAAAGCCGTTGCCGTACAATTAAAGTTTGACTTTTAGATTCTGTACAGTAAAGTTATTTAGATTCCTCAATTACGCTACGCTGCATTCGGAATGGAAAACACAAGAGTCATTCCATTTCGAAGGAGAAATCTAATATTCCTAAAGTGAAATTTTAGTCTAAGTACAACAAAAGATTGCTTCGTCGTTTCTCCTCGCAATGACAATATGTTTGAGTTATTGCCTGTCTTCCATTCCGAATGCAGAGCAGCGCAATTGAGGAATTTTTTTTAGTTGAAAGTTTTAAAGTTGAAAGTCATAAAGAGATTGTCTGTTTTCCATTCCGAATGCAGCGTAGCGCAATTGAGGAATCTTTGTTAGTTGAAAATTAGGAAGCCGAAAGCCATAAGGGGATTTCTCCTTACGTCGAAATGGAAGAGTACTCCTCAAAATTATGGCTATTGTCTTTTTCCTTATACTATAGATTGCTTCGTCGTTCCTCCTCGCAATGACAGTAGGTTTTAACTCTTGCCTTATGGCTAATGACTATTGCCTTACTTACTAATCCCTTGCAGCAAGCTTGGCAAACAGTTTAAGGAACTCAATATAAAGCCATACCAGTGTAATCATTAAGCCCATTGCACCAAACCATTCCATGTGCTTAGGAAGCCTTTTTTGTGCTCCTTTTTCTATAAGGTCGAAATCAAGGAAAAGGTTTAATGCCGCAACAACGATAACCGCTACGCTAATACCTATACTCATTAGAGAGCTTCCGTAATGAACAGGCTGGTAGCCTATTATCCACGAAAGTAACCATGTTATAACATAATAAGTAGCTATAGCCATTGTAGCCGCTATTACAATAGATTTAAATTGCTCTGTTACTTTTACCACTTTAAACCTGTATAACAGGAAACAAACAATAAAAGTGACAAATGTTGCTCCCACAGCCTGTATTACAACACCCGGGAACATAGCCTCAAAAATAAAGGAAATACCACCTATAAACATACCTTCGAAAAGCGCATAAGCAGGTGCAAGATATTGAGAATAAGCAGGTTTAAAAATAGCGATAAGTACCATTACAAAGCCTATAATAGCTCCTGCTATTGCCAGTGGTATTGGGTTTTGCCCATTAAATGCCATATACCATGTAAAAAGGGCACTGGTTAAAAGTACAAACAGCAAAATAAAGCTTTTGTTTACAGCACCATTAACCGACATTGTATTATTATAGTCGATAAGGTTAACCGGACGCCCATCTGCATCATATACAGTAGTTGCTCCTTGCTGGGTAAATGATTTATTTCCCAAAAAAGGATTGTTTGATTTAAATTTCATATTCGCTCTTTTTTTGATTAGCCAAATATAACTTATACTGTTAATAAAAACAAAAAAAATAGTTTTTTAGAAAAAAAGGGGAAGAGACAAAAGCCATAAGGCATAAGAGGATCTGAGAGTGTAAAGTTATGTAATTACATAGATATTGCTTGGTTATTCCTTTCCATGACAGTAAGTTTTGACTTATTCTTTTAGCTACTATTCAAAACAACCTTAACTGTTCTCCTTTAGTTCCATCAAAAAGAGAAGTGGTTAATGGCGGAATTTCTTTATCACAAAAATATTTTTGCCGTGCTATCCTGAATGTGGTATGAATCATTTCTGCAATATTACCCTCTCCCTTTCGGCGTTTGTACACCTGTTTTTCGCCAAGCTTACCGCCGTGCATAGATGCTATCTGATGCAGTACTTTATCTTTCCTGTCGGGATAATGCTCATTAAGCCAGTCGATAAAAACAGGTTCTACCGTGTCATTAAGCCGAACGAGGGTGTAGCCAAAACTTAGTGCGCCTTTTTCGGCAATGGTTTTTACAATTGGTAAAATTTCCATAGTGTTTAATCCGGGTATCATTGGGGCAACCATAATATGTACAGGTATGCCATTTTCAGATAACAGTTCTATAGCTTTAAGTTTAGTAGTAACCGAAGATGTCCTGGGTTCGAGTTTCCTTCGTAATTCTTCATTTATTGTAGGTATGCTTAAAGAAACGGTAACCAGATTTTTTTCTGCCAACGCCTTTAAAATATCAATATCACGGGTTACCAGTGCATTCTTTGTCAGGATATTTACCGGGTGCCGATAGTCAAGAAATACCTGTAGTATCTTTCGGGTTATCTGTAGCTTTCGTTCTACTGGCTGGTAACAATCAGTATTGCCTGACAGCAATATTGGTTCCGGTTTATAACCCCTTTTCTTAAAAAACTGTTCCAGTAATTCAGGTGCATTTTTCTTGGCAAGTATTACCCTTTCAAAATCAACTCCGGCACTATACCCCCAATACTCATGTGTAGGGCGGGCAAAGCAATAAGCACAGCCATGCTCGCAACCCTGGTAGGGATTCATGGAGTATGCCATATGCAGGTCAGGGCTTTTTACAGGGTTTACAATAGTTTTAGGGTATACATCTATTACCTGTGTTTTAGCAATTTGCTCTTCATAATCATCTTGATAAATACTCGTTTCATAGCGGTTCTTTATAAAATGGTTATGCACATTACTAACTGCCCCCTGCCCTTTTATACTGTCTTTTTCCATAACATGTATCCTTTCTAGATACAAAGCTACAAAACATATAAGATTATTTTCTTATATAGATTAGAATTTTATCAACACATAAAAAGCCCGATACAGTTTTCTGCATCGGGCAAAACCAAATAACAACTACAAAATACTGGATATTATTCCTTAACCAGCTTTACCGATTTACTTTCATTACCTGAGTACAGCTTTAAAATATACATCCCCTTAGCCAGGCTTTCAGTATCTAATTGCTGTATATTACTATCTTCACGCCGCAGTATTTTTTGCCCGTGGATAGTGTACACCTCTGCGCGGTTTATATTGCCCGCACCTTTAATGTTTACAAAATCTTTCACAGGGTTAGGGTAAATGGCTAAATCAGTCAGTAAATTTTCCCTTACAGAAGCCGTAGGTGCCTGCTGAACAAAAATATCATCAAGATAAAAATCATCATGCCCTCCTGTTATATGAAACTCTATAGTAAAATAGTAGGTGCCTGCCTCATCTATAGTAAAAACTTCTGATGCGAAGTCTGAAGGTGTTTGAGTAGCAATTATTTCATACATAGGTAGATAAATATACTCTTCGGAATTTGCAAAAGAAATTCTTGCAGACCCAGAATTGGCTGTAGGACTGTTTGTACCATATTTAAATGATATTTGGTAAGGTGTATTTGCATCAACATTAACCATAGTACCTATAGTTACAACAACGCCGG
>JBQGDD010000112.1:0-5533 GCA_052038845.1 Dyadobacter sp.
GTTTAGCTCTATGTGGATATATGGGAATACAAAAGCTAATAATTAAATATATTGTTTTAATACGTTCCAAATCATTTTTATAGCATCAGGACTCTATACAATCACACCTAACAAACTATAATAAACAATGCAGCATTTTAAAAAAATTATTTATAAATGTAAATACACTTAGGGGGGTGTAATAACAGGTATTTTTACGCATATACAGTAGCTGTACATATATAATATTTGCATATTATTTAAGCCTATATATGTGTGTATACTTGTTTTTGATAGAACTGAATGTTGAAAATTAAAGTTTGTTTGTTATGATTAAAATAAAATTTTTATTCATACTGTGTGTTTTATGCTTTATGCTGAAAAGTTGTGGCGTTTCATTTTCTGACCCCCACCTACTTGCAAACAGTTATTACTTTCCGGAACAGTCTTTTACAGATATTAAGCTGCACAACAATACGCTTGCCTTAAGCCTGGTTTCATATTTATGTATATCGGTAACGCTTCTTTATTATCTTAAGAAAAAACATAAAAAAGAAAAGCTGCTGGAAGTTTATACTACCGAAACAAGGATTTCGAAAAAAATGCACGATGAGGTTGCCAACGAAATTTATACGGCTATAAATTATATATCTGATACAAATGATGTATCTGATTATGAAAAGAGCAGGGTGCTTAACAGGCTTAATAAAATATATACCTTAACCAGGGACATATCAAGAGAAACCGGAAGTATTGATACCGGAGAAAACTTTGTACTCCAACTAAAACACCTGCTGTATGAATACAGCGGAGAAAACATAAATGTTATTGCAAAGGGAATTGACGATATTAACTGGCAAAGTCTTGACAATACAAAAAAAATAGCTACCTACCGCGCATTACAGGAAATTATGGTAAATATGAAAAAACACAGCAGGGCTACTGTGGCTTTTGTAAATTTTTCATTAGAAAAAAGCAAGGTTATAATTAAATATTCTGATAATGGAAGGGGAGTTATTTTTAAGGATAAAATCATCAAAAACGGACTTCAGAATGTGGAAAACCGTATGGATGCTATAGGCGGTATTGTTAATTTTGAAACCAATGCCGGCAAAGGTTTTCATGTTACTTTCTTATTTCCGGCATAATGACATATGTATAAAAAGATATTGATAGTTGAGGACATTGACAGTATAAGCCTTGGAGTTAAAACAGTTATCGAAAATCATCTTACTTCTGCAGATATAAGATGTACTAAATACTGTGATGAGGCTTATTTAAAAATAAACAGAGCCAAACTTGAAGGCGAACCATTTGACCTTATAGTTACAGACCTCTCTTTTAAAGAAGACCATAGGGAATCCAAATTAAAATCAGGAGAAGATTTGATTGCTGCTATAAGAGGTACTGATACCCATACTCCTATAATTGTATATTCTGTTGAAGAAAGGCTTTATAAAATCAAGCAGTTGTTTGATAACAAATATATTAATGCCTTTGTAAACAAGGGAAGGGACAGTGCACAGGAAATTATAGACGCTGTAAGATCATTGTATGTTGGTGCAAGGTATATTTCGCCAGGACTCTCGCACATATTAAAGAAAAATGCTTTTATAGAAATTGAAGAAAGTGATGTTGAGCTGCTCCGATATCTTTCTGAAGGATTAACCCAACAGGAAATAAGTAATGTACTTAAGCAAAAAGGTATGAACTCTTCAAGTACCAGCAGTATTGAAAAAAGGATAAACAAATTAAAAATCTATTTTAAGGCAAACAACACTACACATCTTATATCTACAGTTAAAGATGTAGGTATTATTTAAATAAATTAACATTTTTTTAGTTTTTATTTACGGAAACTCCCAAAATAAATAAAATGTTTAATGGTAAGTTTGAGTGTTGTCATACAGTTTTTGATATTATGTATGTAGAGTCCATAGAAATAAAATCTATTGCAAAATCGCCTGGTAGTAACGAAATTTTAATGATAGGAGGTGTACATCCTAACGGAGTACCATGGAGATTATCTGTAGGAAAAGCGATTAATGCGATTGAAGAAGGAAAATGGAAATTTCACATAAATGATGATGGAATTGATAAAAAGGTGATTGTTAAAAAAAGATTATGGAATAAAAAATCACTTGCCGTATCAAATGGAGATACAGCATTGTTTTTTAAACTGCCGCAATGCCCGTCAATTTTATAAATTTTTATATTAAAGCTTATGAAATATATTATTATTAAAGGATCCAGAAGTTCAGGAAAAGCAACAACAATTAATGAAGTATGTAGAAGGCTTAACCCCGAAAAAATCAGGAAATTGTATTTTAGTGAAAAGAACAAAGTTTTTTTAGAGACAATTTCACAAAAAGCAGATATATCAGATGGTACCTATATAATAACAGTACGCAAAAAAAATATACTTGTAGTTTCCGAGTCGCCTACAGAGCAACGAAAGAGGATTACCTCTATAATGAATACTATTATAAACTTACAGCTCTCTCCCGATTTTGCTATAGTAGCTACACGCGGACTTGAAAGGCTGCAAAACTTTTCAACCTGTAAAGAGCTGCAAAATTTTGGAAAATGTATATATGAAACTAAAATATGGAGGATACCCTCTAATATGTACAACTTAACAGATGAATGGAATAAAAGGGTATCTTATATTACAGCCATCACTCTCCATAATCTTTAAACTAATAACAGCTCCTAATCAGGAGCTGCTTTTAGTTTTAAAGGGTATCGTATTAATTTTTATATTCTGTAAGTGCCTGTTTTAGTATGGCAACAGCACGTACTAAGTCTTCTTTTTTCAGTACATAGGCTATCCTTATTTCATCTTTACCAACATTGGGAGATGAGTAAAATCCGGCAGCAGGGGCAACCATTACGGTTTCTCCGTCAAGGCTGTAGGTCTCAAGAAGCCACTGGGCAAATTTATCAGCATCATCTACAGGCAGTTTTGCTATACAGTAAAAAGCACCTTTGGGCGTAGCAACCTTAACACCTTCTATAGCATTAAGTCCATTTATTAAAGTGTCGCGCCTGTCCTTATATTCTGTAATAACCTCATCAAAATAAGACTGCGGCGTGCTTAATGCTGCCTCACTTGCAATTTGTGCCAGTGTAGGAGGGCTAAGGCGTGCCTGTGCAAACTTCATGGCGGTGTCCATAACACTTTTGTTTTTAGAAACAATACACCCTATCCTTGCGCCACACATACTGTACCTTTTTGATACAGAGTCTATCATAATTGCGTTTTCTTCAATGCCTTCAACATTCATTACAGAGTAATGCTCGTCACCATCATAAGTAAACTCCCTGTAAACCTCATCAGCAATCAGGAAAAGGTCATGTTTTTTTACAAGGTCAGCTAACTGCTGAATTTCTTCTTTAGTATATAAGTATCCGGTAGGGTTGCCGGGGTTGCATATTAATATAGCTTTTGTTTTAGGTGTAATCAGTTTTTCAAAATCAGCAATTGGGGGTAAGGCAAAGCCTTCATCTATTGTAGATATTACGGGAACTACTTTTACACCCGATGCTACCGAAAATCCGTTATAGTTAGCATAAAAAGGCTCAGGTATAATAATTTCATCGCCTGCATCCATCGTGCTTCCCATAGCAAAAAGCAACGCTTCAGAACCTCCTGTCGTTATTATAATATTCTCTTTATTAACAGATACACCCTGTTTCTGGTAGTAATCTGCCAGCTTTGTCCTGTAACTGTCAAACCCTGCTGAATGGCTGTATTCTAAAACTTCAAGTGTGCTGTTTTTAACAGCTTCCATAGCAGCTTCGGGAGTTTTAATATCAGGCTGCCCGATATTTAGGTGATATACTTTATGCCCTTTGGCTTTTGCCATTTCTGCATATGGTACTAACTTTCTTATAGGCGACTCAGGCATTTGCTGCCCTTTTAGAGATACTTTTGGCATTATTACAGGATTTTATAATTGAGCCGCAAATTTGCAATTTTTTTTACATATTTTATAATTTATTATTGCTTAAAACACAGCGTGTTTATAAATTTTCGTCCTGATTTTAGAGAATAAAAAAAGCTGCTTTCGTTTACCCAAAGCAGCTTTTAAATATGGTATTGATTTTTATTATTGGTTAGGTAGCGCTTTCTTCTTTTCTAGCATGTTTACCTCATCCTTTTTTACCACGTTACCTTTTATTTTAAGCGGCACTACACCGTCAGGGTAGTTAACCGCGTTAGACTGTACAGTTACGGTTTTGCGTATAGGACCCGGGTTCATATTATATTTAACTTCAATTTTACCGGTTCTGCCCGGCATAATTGGTTCTTTAGGTTTGGTTGGTACAGTACATCCGCAGGTAGATTTAACGTTAGTAATAATTAGGGGAGCATCACCGGTATTGGTAAATTCAAAAACCCTTAATCCGTTATCATCATCTTTATTGGTAGTACCATAATCTATAGTATCAGACTTAAATTCAATTTTAGGGCCGGTCTGGGCGTATGAAATTGTGCTGATAAACAATACCGTTAAAAGACCTAAAAATTTTTTCATTTTGTTATTTTTAATGTTTCAGTAAAAATAGTCAGTTTAAATTAATGTACAAATATTGACAGCTTCTTTTTTTAATATTGTACTTATATAGTTACTTTTGCAGTCAATTTTTACAAAAATAAGACCAAGTTTTTTTTGGAAATAATAACAGACCTTATGACAATCCCTTCGCAATTTGACGCCAAAGAAGCAGAAAAGAAATGGTATGACTACTGGATGGCAAATAACTACTTTCATTCTAAGCCAGATGGCAGAAAGCCTTATACAATTGTAATACCCCCGCCAAATGTTACGGGAGTACTGCACATGGGGCATATGCTTAACAATACCATACAGGATGTACTTATAAGGCGTGCAAGGCTTAAAGGCTTTAATGCCTGCTGGGTTCCAGGTACAGATCATGCCTCTATTGCTACAGAAGCTAAAGTTGTAGCCAAACTTAAGGAGCAGGGCATTAATAAAAATGACCTTACACGCGATGAGTTTTTAAAGCACGCCTGGGAGTGGACAGATAAATATGGTGGCGTTATATTAGAGCAGCTTAAAAAACTGGGTGCTTCCTGCGACTGGGAGCGTACTAAGTTTACTATGGATGAGGATATGTCGGCATCTGTAATACATTCCTTTGTAGATTTATATAATAAGGGTATGATATACAGGGGATACAGGATGGTAAACTGGGATCCGGAAGCTAAAACCACATTATCTGACGAAGAGGTTATTTATGAAGAAAGGCAGGGTAAACTATACCACCTGAAATATAAAATTGATGGTACAGAAGATTATATAGTGATAGCAACTACACGTCCTGAAACTATTTTGGGCGATACTGCTATATGTATCAACCCTAATGATGAGCGTTATGCCCACCTGAAAGGTAAAAAAGCAATTGTGCCTATAGCCAACAGGGTTATACCTATTATTTTTGATGAGTATGTAGATATGGAGTTTGGTACAGGATGCCTTAAGGTTACTCCTGCACACGATGTTAATGATAAAGAGCTTGGCGAAAG
>JBQGDD010000113.1:0-4705 GCA_052038845.1 Dyadobacter sp.
CGTGAAGCACTTTCTAGCTGTACTTTGTAAAGGCTGTTTAACGACTCCATTTGTGCAGCAGCCATTGACATTTCTTCGCTGTATTTTTTCTGAGAAGAAATTGAATCAACTGTTGGAGCAATACCTTTAGCAGCAGACTCAAAGTTTTTGATACTGCTTCCTAAGCTTGCCATAAGCTCTCCGTCAATTTTAGCCTCTTTTAATAAATTATCAAGTTTTTGAGAAAGTAACCCTTGTGCTTAAGAAGGATTTTCTTTTTTTACATTCTTTTTATTAGCCTCTCCACCCGCAAGTTCAGGGTAAACCAACGACCAGTCAAGCTCCTTATCAACAGGGTCAAAAGCAGATAAAGCAAAGATAAACGCCTCAACACTAAGACCAACAATAAGCATCAAACTTGCTCCTGGCCAGTGCATTAATTTAAAAAGAGCCCCGATGATTACAACTGCTGCCCCCATACCATAGGCGAAATTCATAACTTTTTTAGGTAGTGCCATAATAAAAATAATTTTAGTTTTTAGTTAAGTTAATTAAATATTCAAAAATTTGAGTTGGTTTTAATTTTGATTTAGTTTCCTGTATTTTGAGTACCCATATAATCCTGAACGGTCCTGAAACCTATGTAGCTTCGCGCAGAATCTGCATATTCCCAATCCCTTGTACTAACTTGCAGGAAGTAAGCAACATCTTTCCATGAACCGCCGCGTGTTACTTTACGTTTGTTAGACTGATCAGGAACGTTAGGGTTCATTGTAGAAACATATTCGTAAGAAGAAGCGTCGTATGATGAGTCAGTCCATTCAGCAACGTTACCAGACATATTGTACAGGTTGAAATCATTCGGATCGAAAGACTTCGCCTCTACAGTATATAAAGCACCATCTGCTGCATAGTCACCCCTGTTAGGCTTAAAGTTAGCAAGGAAACATCCCCTGTCATTTTTAGCATAAGGACCACCCCATGGGAACGTACCAGACTCTATACCCCCTCTTGCAGCATACTCCCATTCAGCCTCAGTTGGTAAACGGAATGAGTTAATCTGCTGCCTTCCTTTTCTTTTTTGGTAAGCATTTTTATTAAGCGTTCTCCATGCACAGAAAGCTTTTGCCTGACCCCACGAAACACCTACTACAGGATAGTCGCCATAAGCATCATGCCAAAAATAGTCGTTGTGCATAGGCTCATTATACGAGTAAGCAAAATCCTTTATCCAAACAGTAGTATCAGGATATACCTGCACTTTTTCATGAACAAGGTATTTACTTCTTTTCTCCCTTGTATTTTTAGACTTATCCTTCGCAGCAGCCTGAATATCCATCCATGAATAGCTGAAAACAAGCTTAGAAACATCCATAGTCCTTAACCCGTTATATGATTCTGAAGCAGGCAGGTAAAGAGAATCCATTACCTCAACATAGTACTCATCCGGATATTTTTGCGGATCTTTAATCAGCTTAGCTTTATGGTTAAGCTTTCTTCCTGCATAAAAATCATCATCAGTACCTAAACTGTAATAGTTTTCATACATGTATTTGTCGTAAGGAGATTGGTTTTCAAGATCTGCTTCCTGATCTTTAAAAGCATACTCTCCTATACCGCCACTTCCGGGAGTTAACCCCTCTTCATCAGCAAGTATAGCAAGCCTTGTTCTTATAGTAGAATCTTTAACCCACTCTATAAACTGGCGGTACTCGCTGTTTGTTATCTCTGTTTCATCCATATAAAACGAACGCACAGTTACAGTTTTTGTAGGAGCATCCTGGACATTAGCCAAATCATCGTCAGACTTACCCATGATGTAAGCGCCACCCGGAACCAAAGTCATACCATAAGGCTTTTCAGGCCTCCACTTCTTTCCTCTAACACCGACCAGTTCCCCGCGGTCACTGGAACCACAGCTGATTAATAATGATAAAGTTGCTGTTAATACAATAAGCTTCTTCATAAATTTGGGTTATTAATGTAATTCTATTTTTAAGGGCGTAAACCTATTTATTTATTTTTAAAAAAACAATTTTTTTATTAAAAAAACCTCAACAAAAAGTAAAGAATTGAATACTTAATGATAATGTAATATTTTTTGTAACAAAACTATTAAATAATGTTTTTTCTTTGTGCCTTCCACAATCTTTCAGGGATTTCATTATTACATGCCCTTAAATAATCATCATAAGTACATGGTAATAACGTATTCCTTTTTAATTTATTATCAATGCCCGATATAAAAGGAACTTCTATCCACCACCTATCAGTTTTATCACTTTTATAAAAAACAAGTTCCTCATCTTCCATAGGAACTATATATTTTAAGTAATCATCCTTACTGCCAAACGGATATTCGTTAGACCTATAATGTACACCTTCAGCAAAATACCAAACGGTCTGTGCTATTAAAACGGCTTCCCTTTCAGTACTGTTATGATTAAATATACCTAAAGATGTAACTTTATCACTTATCCCTGCATAGCGTGCTAATGTACAAATTTCTTTGCCGTCAAAACCATTTGGCGAAAAATTAACACTATTCCCTGAATCTCCCGATTTTACCGACCCCATATCAATACTCACTAAATCAGCGTCTCTGAACACTGGTTCTGCGATTGTTGGATTATTGCAAACTTCTCCCAACCTAAAAGCATCAAAATACAATTTCTCTATTAAGTCTATCTCTTCCTGGGAGTTATAATAGGTTTGATAGCCTATATTGCTGTAATTAAAAAGGTTGTTTGGCTCATCTACCACAACCTTTGTAATATAAGACCCTGCAGATAATACTTCGTTTTCTTTACCAAAATCAAACCGACTGTCTATAGAAACAAGGTTAACCATTTGTTCAAGCCGGTCATATCCCCTGTACATAGCATAGGTCAAATCTTGCGAACCACCAATAACTACAGGGATAATTTTATTTTTTACAAGCTCTTCAACAATGCTTTTTAAAACGTAATATGTATCCTGTATTGTATTGCCGGGATGTATATTTCCTAAATCTGCAATTTGCTTGTGCCAGTTGCCGGGATAAAGAGCATACAGCTCCCTCCTGATGTAGTCTAGATTTACATCATACCCCTCACCTTCCTGTGCACCCCTGTTCTCCAAAACTCCAATTATAGCAATAGAGATAGTGTCCATATCAGGAAAACTGTCTGCTGTGTGGAGTACTATTTTTTTACCAAGCGACTGAGATGACAATCCCTCGGTATAATCAAGCAGTTCTGTATCTATAGGTAGTAAAAAATCAAAAGGCATCTTTATTTCTTTTTAACCGTAGTTTTCTTTGCAGAGGCTTTTTTGGCTGCCGTCTTTTTAGCTGCTGCTTTTTTAGCGGGAGCTTTTTCCTCTATCATAGCCTTTACCTGTTCAAGGCTAAGCGCAGAGGCATCAATATCTTTATTTAATTCAATTTTCGTTTTTCCTTTCAGAATAACCGAACGGCCCCATCGTGCTTTTTCAACCCTTATACCTTCCTCTTCCCAGTTATGAATAACTTTATCTATATCTTTTTGTATCTTATCTTCAATCAGCTCCTTAATATCAGCCTGAGAAAGGTTATTAAAATTATATTTCTTATTTACATTTATAAACATACCGTTCCACTTTAAGAAAGGACCAAAACGCCCAACTCCTTTTTGTACCGGCATATCTTTATAAGTAGCTATGGGCGCATCGGCAGCCAGCTTTTCGTCAACAAGCTCTTTTGCTCTTTCAAAAGTTACATCAAGTGGGTCTTCGCCTTTCGGAAGAGATATAAATGTTTTTCCAAAACGTACATAAGGACCAAAACGCCCATTATTAACTTCTACTTCTTCTCCTTTATATGTACCTAAATTTTTAGGCAGCAAAAACAAACCAAGAGCCTCATCTAAAGTGATACTGCCAATATTTTGTTCCGGCAACAGGCTGGCAAACTGCTTTTCGTCATCTTCTGCCTCTCCTATCTGTGCCATTGGTCCAAATTTACCTAAACGCACACTTACAGGCTTACCCGTTTTAGGGTCAGTCCCTAATATTCTTTCACCCGATTCCCTGTCTGCATTTTTTTCTACATCTTTTACTATTGGGTGAAAGTGACTGTAAAAGCCCGACATCATTTTTGTCCAGTCTTCATTACCCGATGCTATCTCATCAAAATCCTGCTCTACTTTTGCAGTAAAGTTATAATCAAGTATGGTTTCAAAATGATTTACTAAAAAGTCATTTACTATAATACCAATATCTGTTGGCACTAATTTCCCTTTATCAGAGCCTACATTTTCTGAAAGTTCCTGCTCACTCACTTTACCTGACTGAAGTGTAAGTTGTTTATACTTCCTTTCCTGTCCTTCAAAAGCACCTTTTTCAACATAATTCCTGTTAATAATGGTAGAAATAGTTGGCGCATATGTAGAAGGACGCCCAATACCCAGCTCTTCCAGTTTTTTAACCAGCGATGCCTCTGTAAATCGTGCAGGTGGTCTTGAAAAACGTTCGGTTGCTGTTATATAATTATTAATAAGTTTTTCATCTACCCTTAATGCAGGCAACATACCTTCTTGTTCTACATCTTCATCATCATTGCCCTCAAGATAAACTTTTAGGAAACCTTCAAACTTAAGCACCTCACCCGATGCCGTAAATAATTCTTTATGATTATTAGCTTCAATCTTTACATTGGTACGTTCCAATTCGGCATCACTCATTTGCGAAGCTACTGTTCTTTTCCAGA
>JBQGDD010000114.1:0-18419 GCA_052038845.1 Dyadobacter sp.
AGCGTGCGTATTATCGCTTTTCTCTTTGCCATTCTTTGCACACCAAGTGCAAGAATAATAGAGAGTATGGCAGGCAGCCCTTCCGGTATTGCCGCCACAGCGAGCCCGATAACAGACATGAGCAGTTCATTACTATCATAATCCCTGAAGAAATAACCAAAAGCATATATTACGCCCGCCAAAATAACAATAACCAGTGAAATCGACTTGCCAAACCTTGCAGTTTGTTTTAGTAAAGGTGTGGTAAGTTCCTCTACACCCGACATCATTTCATTTATTTTACCAAGTTCTGTTTCACTGCCTACTGCAATAACAACTCCCTTACCTGTACCTGCACTTACAGTTGTACCCATAAAAGCCATATTAGCCTGGTCACCAAGTGATGTATCATCGGGAAGAGTATCGGTTTTTTTCTCTGATGGCACCGACTCTCCTGTTAGAGCCGATTCTTCAATTTTAAGGTTATTGGTTTCTATAAGGCGTAAATCGGCAGGTATTTTATCCCCCGGCTTTATTGTCACCAAATCTCCAATAACAACATCTGTAGCGTCAATTTCTTCCTTTTCCCCATTCCGTATAACTTTAGAGTGTAGAGAAAGCATTTTTGTTATATTTTCAAGAGCTTTTTCAGCTTTGTTTTCCTGAAAATAGCCTATGGAGGCATTTATAACAGCCACTATAACAATAACAATAGTATCAGTATAATGACCCAAAATAGCGGTAATAACGGCCGCAGCTAAGAGTATATATATCAATACATCATGAAAATGCTTCAAAAAACGTACTATTTCACTTTGCTTTTTCTTTTCGGGGAGTTTATTAGGACCGTGTTCTTCAAGCCTCTTTTTTGCCTCATCAGATGAAATTCCCGACGAGCTGTCGGTTTTAAGTTTAGAAATCACCTCTTTCACATCAGACGCATACCAATTCCCGGAAGATTTTGAGTCTTTTTTATTCATAATTTGCTTGTTATTTACCTGTATTCCAAATTTATAACAACAAAAAAAGAACTCCTTTTTATTTATGAAATTTTACAAAAAGATTATGAAATGTTACAGTAACTGTAGGTATAATAAAAAGCAGCAGGATATCGACTATCCTGCTGCCTATAAATACAATTATTAAAAACCATTACCTGTCCCAAAAGGCAGGCGGTTCAATTTCCAGCGCACGCAGGTAGACATACCCCTGCCCCCTGTGGTGGATTTCGTTATCTATAAAATAAAAAAGCGTACTGCTTACTGTACCGGGAAACTGCCCAAAAGCTACTATTTTTTCTTCAAAGTCACGTTGTTCCAGCTCCGCCCACAGCGTGTTTATTACCTCGGTCATTTCATCCCATAAGGCAAGCAACCCCTCTTTAGTTTGTGGCATTCCTTTACCAGTGTGGTGCGGCATTTCATCTACCTTATGCCATTCTCCTGTAACAAGACCCTGAATGCCCGGCCCTGAAAGGTCTATCATTTCCATAGCCAACATTGCAAATGTACGCATACCACCTATAGAGAAGCTAAACAGTTCTTTTTCCGGAAAGGCTTCTATCACCCTCCGGGTTAAACCCCTATGCCCCTGCCAGTGCTCCAGTAATGCTTTTGGGGTAATTACAACCGCCGCTGATGTTTTTACATTTTTTTCCATGATTAATTAATTTTAGTACTTATTTATATGCCAAAATTATAGCCCTGTTATGACAGCCCTATGTCAGCAGGAAAATTAAATTTAGAAAAAAAAACATAAAAAAGCCGCACAATGTGCGGCTCTACTATTATAATTAAGGTTCTTACACCTGTTCTTCAGTTTCAAAAAGTTCCTCGGTTTCTGCGGCAGAAGGGTCAAACTCACCCTCCCACTTGGCTATAAAGGCAGAAGCAAGGCAGTTGCCTATTACATTTATAGAAGTACGTGCCATATCCATAAGCTCATCTATACCCAAAATAGCCATTATTGGCCATACAGGCAGGTTAAATGATGCCGCAGTACCCATAAGTATTACTAACGATGCCCTTGGTATACCTGCTACCCCCTTACTGGTAACCATAAGGGTAAATACCATAATAAGCTGTTCGCCAAAGCTAAGGTTAATGCCTGCCGCCTGCGCTACAAAAATACTGGCTAAGGAGAGGTACAGCGTTGTACCGTCAAGGTTAAAGCTATAGCCCATAGGCATTACAAAAGATACCACTTTTTTAGGCACACCTATACTAACCATAGATTCCATTGCCCTGGGGAGTGCCGCCTCTGAGCTTGTGGTAGCAAATGCTATAGATACAGGCTGCTTAATAGCTTTTACAAAAGCCTTTACAGGTATGCGTGCAAAAAGCGCTATAGGCAGAAATACAGCCAATTCAAAAACAATTAGTGCCCCATATAGTAATAATAAAAGTCCAAAAAGGTTTTCGAGTATGGCAAGCCCCATGTGCCCTACTGTATAAGCCATAGCCGCACCTACACCAATCGGGGCAAAGTACATTACTATATTGGTAAACTTAAACATCACTTCAGAGAGGCTTTGGGTAAAATCTACCATTGGCTTACGCTTCTTTTCAGGAACCATTATTAAGCCAATACCAAAAATAACACTGAATACAACTATCTGTAAGACTTCACCTTCTGCTATAGATTTTGCTATGTTTTCAGGAAAAATATGCAGTATTACCTGTTGCCAGCTTTGCGGGTCAGGAGCAACAAGTTCTGCCTTCATAGCATCGGGCTGAACAATACCCTCTCCCACTGGGAAAAGGTTAATAGCCGCAAGCCCTATAAATAAGGCTATAGTAGTTACTACCTCAAAATACAGGAGCGATTTCCACCCCATACGCCCCACCTGTTTAATATCAGAGTGGCCCGCAATACCATATACCAGTGTGGCAAAAATAAGCGGTCCCACAATGGTTTTAATCATCTTTAGGAAAATCTGGCTCAATACCTGCAGGTTAACAGCTACTTCCGGAAAATCATAACCTACACATGCACCTATAATAAGGCATACAATTATCCATGTGGTAAGGCTCATCTTTTTTATTGCATAGAGAACAAGCCCGAATACCGATGCCCACCTGAAAAAAGTGGTTACCCCATCAGGGACAATATCAAATATATAATTGGCTAAATATAATACTGCGGTTATAGAAACAATTATGAAAGCAAAAAAGTTGATGAACCTGGATTTAAACATATAGTGTTTACTTTAAAATACTGAAAGTTATTTTATACAGAAATGGTTACTGTGCGGTAAAAATAAAGTAAAAATAATTTTCAGGCTAAAAAAGCAGGAAAAATTCAATTTTGCATTGCATATTACACATGTTATTCATTTATTTCAACCTGTATAACATCGTCTTTAATTACTGCATAAATAACATCGTCTTCTTTAGGCTCCATAACATAAGTCCCGGTAAATTCCCCAAAAGCCGGAAGTATCATTTGTATGGAAGTGCGAAAAAAACACGGAAGTTTTAAAAACTGCCTGCCCTTACCCGACAGCAATACCGCAGGGTGTATATGTCCGCTAAGTGTAAACAGCCCCTCACGCTCTTCGGGGTGGTGTGTAAGCAAAAAACCGTCAAGCACCCATTCGCTGTGAACCTTTACATCAAGATTTTTGTAATTGTGGGGTGCAATAATATCATGGTTACCCGCTACCAGTATAATTGGTATGGAAGTGCGCTCCCGCCACTCTTTAAACAATGCCCATTCATTATTTAGTGTACTGTGAAAAAGATCACCTAAAAAGCAGATACTTTCGGGGTTAAAATATTCTGTCACTACATCCAGCTTAAGGAAGTTTTTAAACTTGGCAGCATCGGGCAACGCAGCACCGTATTTACGAAAGTGTGACACCTTGCCCAAATGCACATCGCTTATAAGCAGCATCCGCTTTTCTACCCAATACAACGCCCCCGAGCAATGCAGTATGAATGTCTGTTTATTTATCTCTATTTCTAATGTCATCTGTTTAAAAATCTAACAAAAACAATACCTGTATTTTTATTCAAAAAAATAATTATTTTTGGAGCTGATAAATTATTAGTAATGAGATACGTAATTGCCTTTTTCTTTCCTTGGCTGTCATTATTCTTTCAGGGGAAAATTTTAAGCGGTATAATATGCCTTATACTGCAACTAACAATAATCGGGTGGATACCTGCCTTTATATGGGCTGTTACTTCTCTCAACCGTATGTATGCTGACAGGCGCACTAAATTAATCATGAATGCCGTAAAAAGCAGATAAAGCAGTTACTTCATATAGCTCGCTGTCATTCTTTTTATCCTGTCTGCAAGAGTTTCACTAGACAGCCTTTCCCGCAACCTGTCGGTAATTATAGGGAAGCTGAAAGGTGTAGGTTTTTCACACTGCTTCCATACAATTTCCTGTTGCTCTATGCGCTCCAGCGCCATAAGCAACCTGCCTTCTTCAAGCTGGTGCTCAAAGGTTTCCCTGTAAGCCTGCTGAAATAAGAGGTTTTCAGGTTCATTATCCCGAAATACCTCAAATATTAACTGCGAGCTGCTTTGCAGGTGCTTTGTTTTTACCATTTTACCGGGATAGCCTGTAAACACTAACCCCGCAATAACGGCAATATCCCTGAACTTGCGGCGCGCCATCTCAGTAGCATTAAGGCTTCGCTGTAAATCGGAATGCAGGTGCAGCGGAGTAAACAGGTCATTATCCAGCACCTGCTGCATATCTATTTCTTTATCCGAAAGCAGCTCAAAACCATAATCATTATAAGCTAATGAGAACGTAATGGGCGAAAGCAGACTTATGCGGTAAGCCATAAGGCTTGCCAGTGCTTCATGAACATACCGCCCTTCAAACGGATAAAATATAGCATGGTAGCCCTCCCTTGTTTTAAAAGTTTCTATCAGAAACTGATTTTCATCTGGCACAACAGATTCCTTTCGCTGCCGCTTAAATACGGGTGAAAGCGCACGCAATTCTGCCGACATATTTTTGGTATTGGCGGCATACAATTCCTCCCGTAACAATTCACTCATTTGTGCCGAAAGTGTTAGCCTCCCGCCCATCCAGCTTGCATGCTTTGCCTTAGCACCGGGATCTGCACGGCGCACTAATACTTCCATATTTTTTGTACGGTACAGTTCCAGCTTGCGCCCTGCAAAAATAAAAATATCTCCCGGACTTAATTTGGATATAAACCATTCTTCTATACTGCCAATGTAGCCACCGCCAAAGTACTTAACATTCATTACCGCATCGCCTACTATGGTTCCTATCTGCATACGGTGCTGTAATGCTGTACGCTTGCTCTTTACTTTAAAACGCCCGTCGTCTTCAATTTCAACCTTTTTATATTCATCATACGCCCGCAGGCTCTGGCTGCCAAGTGTTATAAAATTAAGGCAGAACTGCCAATCCTCTTCCGTCATGCCCTGATAGCAAAACGTGCTTTTTACCTCTTTAAATATATCATCAGGATAAAACCCGTCAGATACTGCAAGTGTGACTAAATACTGCACCAGTACATCCCAACTGTTTAAGTAAGGTATCCTGTCTTCTACTACTGTTTCTTCTACCGCCTTCCGCAATGCCGAAGCCTCTATCAATTCTATAGCATGTGTAGCCAAAAAGTAAATATTACTTTCCTCTCCCGGCCTGTGTCCGCTACGCCCTGCCCTTTGTAAAAATCGGGCTACTCCTTTTGGCCCACCCACCTGTATTACTGTTTCTACAGGAGCAAAATCTACCCCAAGGTCAAGGCTTGAGGTACACACCACAGCCTTAAGCTGTTCGTCCCGTATTGCCTGTTCTACCCACTGCCTTGTTTCCCTGCTGATGCTGCCATGATGCATAGCCATATCTCCTGCAAACTCAGGGTATTTTTGCAACAGTGCCTGAAACCATATTTCGCAGGCACTGCGCACGTTGGTAAAAATAAGTGTAGTCCTGCTTTTTTTTATGATTTTTGCTACCTCGTCAATAAGGTGCAGCCCCATGTGTCCCCGCCAGGGGTAAGCATCCATCTTTTCAGGAATTATGGAAAGTACATTTATCTTTTTGTTGATATGCGCTTTTATCATTACCGAGTTTTCCAACGCTTCTGAATCAGACCCTAAAAGCACCTGCATAGCCTGATCCAAATTACCTATAGTTGCCGAAATTCCCCAAATGCGCAGTTTGGGTGCTACTGCTTTTAACCGTGAAAGGGCAAGTTCTGTCTGTACGCCCCGTTTGGTGCCTAAAAGCTCGTGCCACTCGTCTATTACTATAGCACTACAGCTTTTAAAAAGCTTGGGATAATCTTTAGAAGCAAGCATCAGTTGCATACTCTCGGGTGTTGTAATAAGCAGGTCGGGCATCTTGGTTTTCTGCCTGCTGCGCTCGGCAGATGAAGTATCTCCCGTACGGATGCCTATAGTAAATCCGGTTCCTAAATCATCAGCTACTCTTTCGGCAGCCTGTTTTATTTCAACAGATAATGCCCGTAGCGGAGTAATCCAGATTGCTTTTAAGCCAGGTTTATGTTTGGTTTTATAATCAGGATTTTTTTTGATATAATCTAATACTATCGGTAACCACAAGGCATAGGTTTTTCCGCTGCCTGTTGGGGCATTGAGCAAACCGTTTTTACCCTGTAAAAAAGCAGTCCATGTTTGTGTCTGAAAAGGAAAAGGCTTCCACCCCCGGCTCTTAAACCAGGTATTGGCAATATCAAAAAGGTCTTTCCTATTCATAGATTTTGTTTACTTTTTCATGTCGAATGCAGCACAGCGTAGTTGAGACATCTTTCGAGATTTCTCCTCTCGTCGAAATGGAATAGCATCCTTATTACTTCAATATTCTGATCTTCCATGTCGAATGCAGCGCAGCGTAATTGAGACATCTGAATATAAAAATCATTCCTTCCACTGTCATTGCGGGCGCAGTGCAACGAAACGTGGCAATCTAACTTTAATTTGCATAATGCCTTTGTTAATGCCTTAGCCCATCATTGTAGATTACTTCGTCGTGCCTCCTCGCAATGACTATCCGCATTATAACTTTTGACTTTCCAGCTTTCGAACTTTCGACTCAATCACAATATTAAAGCCTTTAAATCTTCAATTGTATTCGCGTCCTCAATTGTTTTATCAGTCCGCCAGCGCAATATCCTGGGGAAACGGGTCGCCACCCCACTTTTATGCCTACCTGAAAGCGCAATCCCCTCAAAGCCTATCTCAAAAACCAGTTTGGGAGTAACGCTGCGTACGGGTCCGAAACGCTCCAGTGTATTCTTCTTAATAAAATCATCCACCATGCGGAACTCCGCATCTGTTAACCCGGAATATGCCTTTGCAAAAGTTACCAATTCCCTTTCGCCCTCTTCATTTTCCTGCCATAATGCAAACGTATAATCGGTAAAAAGGTTACTTCTTCGCCCGTGCCCGCGCATAGCATAGGTAAGCACGGCATCAATACTGTAAGGGTCGAGTTTCCATTTCCACCAATCCCCTTTTTTACGCCCTACTAAATAAGGCGAATCTTTACGCTTAAACATCAGCCCTTCGCTGCGTACTTCCCTTGCTCTTTCTTTCTCCCGTAATGCTTCTTCCCAGTTCGTAAACGTTATTGTTCCCGAGAGCTGTAGCGGTAGTCCGTAATTTTTTACCTCATCATATAATTGTTGTAATAGCTTCCTGCGTTCGATGTAAGGGTACTGCCTTATGTCTTTACCCTTCCATTCCAAAAGGTCGTATGCTTTTATGATTACAGGTGTCTTTTTTAATAATGCTGCCGATACCGTTTTGCGTCCGATACGTGTCTGCAGATCATTAAAACTGCCAACGTTATTGTCAATCCAAGGCAGCAGCTCCCCGTCTATTACTGTCCCGTTTGGGATAATGCCCAAAAACATGTTGAATTCAGGATACTTATCCGTAACCAGCTCTTCTCCCCGGCTCCATACATAGAGTTTATCATCTCTGATTATGGTTTGCGAACGTATGCCATCCCATTTATGCTCTGCGCTCCAATCGGCAGGGTTGCCAAGCCCCGATACTTCACCTTCAATCGCATAAGCAAGGTAAAACGGATAAGGTTTAGAGAGCATATCAGCTGCTTTTTCTTCCAGTACCAGTTCATTAAAGGTAATTGTAGCCGGATTCCAGTCGCCCATGAGCTTATACGCCAGTATATCCTCATCAACCCCCGTAGCTTTAGAGAGTGCCCTAGTCATTAACTTTTGACTGACCCCAATACGGAAACTTCCCGTAATCAACTTGGTAAACACAAAACGTTCATAATAATTCAGCGCAAGCCAGTTATCGTGCAGGTATTCTCTTTTTTCATCGTCCGGTTTCTTTTTAAGGGCAATCATTTCCTCTACAAATTCGGTAAGGCTTTTATCACTTTGGCTTTTAGTGGTGGGTATAACCAGCGCAATGGTTTCGGCAAGGTCGCCCACAATATGGTAGCTTTCTTCAAACAGCCATAGCGGAATGTTAGCTAACTCTGTAGCCCACATGCGCAACAATGTAGTATTTACAGGGCGTGGCGGACGCCTGTGCGAAAGTATCGCTATCGTCCATACCCTGTCGGTATCATTGGCATTTTTAAAATACTCCGTAAGAGCATCAACCTTTACCGATGTTTTATTGGAGCTGTCCAGTGCTTTTATGAGTTCGGCAAAATTTTTCATGACTGTTCCTCTCCTTTCTCTGATGGGTTTGTGGCATCCGGTTCATCGGTTTCGCCTTCATACTGCGTGTGTTCCGTTCGGGCATCATAGCCCTGTTCACGCAGGTAAGCCGAAAATATATCGCTGTACCCGTGTGTAGAAATTACCTTTTCGCAACCCGTAGCCTTAATACTTTCCAAAAGTCCCTGCCAGTCGCAATGGTCGCTCAGTACAAAACCTTTATCTATAGCCCTGCGCCTGCGCGCGCCTCTAAAAGCCATCCACCCGCTTGCCGAACCCGTTACATAAGGCGTCATTTTCCGTATCCAGGGGGTGCCGTGCGCACTTGGAGGTGCCAGTACTATATTACCTGCTATTTCCTCTTTTTTAGTATCTCTTGTTATAAGCGTAGTTGGCGGAAAATCGACTATTGACCGCAATACCTCGGTCATGTTTTCTACTGCGCCGTGGGTATATATTTTACCAATGTCGGTATCTAAATATTTCAGTAAGCGTTGTGCTTTTCCAAGTGTGTAGCCAAACAACACTGATGTTTTGCCCTCTGCCTTGTTTTGTGCCCACCAGTTATTAATATCTGTCATTACCTCTGCCTGCGGAAGCCATTTAAACGCCGGAAGTCCAAAGGTACACTCGGTTATAAAAGTGTGGCATTTTACTACCTCATAAGGGGTAGAAATCCCGTCGTCTTCGGTTTTGTAGTCGCCTGTAAATACCCAGACTTCACCTTTATACTCCACCCGAACCTGTGCGCTGCCTATAATATGCCCGGCAGGGTGCAGCGAAAAAGTAACCCCGTTTATGCTGAATGTTTCACCCCAGTCTTTACCCGTAACGCTGATGTCGCCCAAGCGATGCTTTATAATGGGCAAGTTATAATGATGGGTTATATAGTTTTTGTTGCCCCAGCGGGAATGGTCGGCGTGGCCGTGCGTAATAATAGCATTGGTAACCGGACGCCACGGGTCGAGGTACACATCTGCACGGGCACAATAAATGCCTTTATCATTAAATGCCAGCAGGGGCTGTTTCATGCTTACTTTTTTTATAACCTAATAAAGTTACAAACTGTGTGTAGTTTTTAAAAGCAGGTTGAGGGAAGTTTAACGTTTGTTGGGGGAGATTTAAGTACCTTGGTATATATTTTGCAATTATCCATATATGATTAAATTGGAAACAACAGAAGAAAGACGAAAGATAATGCAGGCTATAAAAAGCAAAAATACTTCTGTAGAAATTTTATTAGCAAAAAGGCTTTGGCATAAAGGATATAGGTATAGGAAAAATGATAAATCAGTTTTTGGCACACCAGATATTACTTTTAAAAAATATAAAATAGCTATATTCATTGACAGTGAATTTTTTCATGGAAATAATTGGCATGAGAAGAAGCAAAAATTAAAGAACAATAAAGAATATTGGATAGCAAAAATTGAAAAAAACATTGAACGTGATAAAAAAGTAAATAAGTATCTAATATCAAAGGGCTGGGTTGTATTACGATTTTGGTGTTCTGATATTAAGAAAAATCTGAAAATGTGTGTAGATGTGATAACTAATGAAATTGAAAGTATCCATAAAAAAATTTATTTCTCTGACGACGAAAAAAATCTATTTTAAAATTATTTTATAGATTTTTTTCTAATATATTTGTAACCATGTATAACGTTGACTAATATGGTTACCAAAGACTATTACACATTATCAGAAGCATCTGATTTAATTGGAAAAAGTAAGGAGACCCTTAGGCGTTGGGACAATGAGGGTAAATTGTCTGCTGTTAGGGAACCTGTAAGTAATTACCGGGTGTACAGGAAGGAAGACTTACTTCCATTTAAAGAATTTTTTTCTGAATCAAACAACCAGACTCCATCAAACTACATCCGCCCAAACCAAACATATAATGTACTTGAGCTTTTTGCAGGTGCTGGAGGTTTAGCTATTGGACTTGAGCAAGCAGGCATAAAATGTGCTGCCCTCAATGAAATTGATAAGTGGGCATGCCAAACATTAAGAGCTAACAGGCCTAAATGGCAAGTACTTGAAGGGGATATTAGAAATTATGATTTCTCACATTATAAAGATCAAGTAGATATTGTTACTGGGGGATTTCCTTGTCAATCCTTTAGTTATGCGGGCAAGAGACTTGGTCTTGAAGATGCCCGTGGTACATTGTTTTATGAATTTGCAAGGGCGGTAAATGAAGTAAAACCTTTAATCTGTATTGGAGAAAATGTAAAAGGGCTCTTAAATCACGACCAAGGTAAAACATTACAAGGTATGGTTTCAATATTAGATGAAATCGGATACAAGGTTATGCCTGTAAAAGTTTTAAAAGCAATACATTATAATGTTCCTCAAAAAAGAGAACGATTAATTTTAGTTGGTGTTAGAAAAGATATAGATTTTGATTTTGAATATCCAAAACCTTATAATAGTATATACAACCTTTCAGACGCTCTAAAAAAAGGAAAACTTTATACTTCTGATGTTCCTAAATCTGTTGGGGCAAAATACCCTCAAAGTAAAAAAGAAATACTAGACCTAATACCACAAAAAGGATACTGGAGGGACTTACCTATCGAATTACAAAAGCAATTTATGGGGAAAAGCTTTTACCTAGGGGGTGGTAAAACTGGTATGGCAAGACGCATAGGTTGGGATGAGCCTTGTCTAACGTTAACTTGTAGCCCGGCACAGAAACAAACTGAACGTTGTCATCCAGAAGAAACACGCCCTTTTACTGTAAGGGAATATGCGCGAATACAGACGTTTCCAGATGAATGGGAGTTCAAAGGCTCTGCCGCCCATCAATATAAACAAATAGGAAATGCTGTACCTGTAAATTTAGGGAAAGAATTAGGCTACTCTATAATAAAGTTTTTAAACAAATACTACAGTTTATCAAATCCCAGATAATAACTATAATTTTCAAATGTTATTTGATCTAGGATAGATCTTTTACTCGTTTTAATTTCTTGCTTTATTTCTTCTATAGCTGAATGTTCTTTTTCTTTAAACGCTTCTTCTTGTGAACTTAAATAATCATTTATAGCCAAAGGAAGTACTTTATATAACTGGAAAAGGGCATCTTTTTCACCTGTTAATAATGCGTAAAATCTATCTCCAGAAATTTTAAAGACCCTGCTATGGCTATATTCTTTACCATTAATGTCTCCAATCCAATGTTGGCTAAAGCTAGCTTTTGCTAATATCTGAACCCAATAACAATTTGCGTTTTTATAAGTATCTGCATAACGCGCTAATTTCTGAAATAATGCTTCAGCAGAACTGCTATTCATTGTGTTGTGCTTATTCTTAATATCTGCAAATAAACTGTTATCTTGAGCTTTAATATCAAAACCACTTAAATTACCTACTTCATAACCTCCTATACCTCCCAAAATCTGCTCATGGAAAGTACCTATAGAGTTATTTATTGATTTATCAACTTGTCTTAAAATTTCAGATTGTATTAAGCTTTCTTCATCTACATTGTTGAAACTGGAATCGAAAGTTAGCTTAATTGTGTCAACTTTATTACTGTATAGATTTCTTTTTGAAAGATGATTCTTTGCTTTTAAATATGCATTATGAAGTGTAGAGATACATTCTAGTAAATGCTCGTCAGAAATATAAGATAAATAATTATTTGCCATTTATATTTTTATTTTAAGCGCCAAGCTACTAAAAAATTTGATTATGGCCTACTTCAAAAAAACAAAAGACCCAATCTTCAAATTACACCATAAAGTATTAGCTTTGTGTAAATGCAGAATTAACCATGAAAAAACTATTCCTCACATTATCAGTCCTCAGTATTGCATTTACATCATACTATAATCTAAATGAGCCGGCTCCTATAAACGAAGCTAAAGAAACCGCCGCTATATATAAACTGCTGAACGACTGGCATTCTGCCGCCTCTAATGCTGACTATAATGGCTATTTTGATAAAATTGCCGAAGACGGTATTTACATAGGTACTGATGCTAATGAAAATTGGGATAAAAAGGCATTTGCAGCTTTCTCCAAACCTTATTTTGACCGTGGTAAAGCGTGGAATTTTAAGGCACTGGAACGTAATGTCTATTTTAGCAAAGATGGCAAAACCGCCTGGTTTGACGAACTTTTGGACACCTGGATGAAAGCCTGCCGAGGCTCCGGTGTGTTAGAGAAAGAGGGCAACGAATGGAAAATAAAGCATTATGTACTCAATATGACGGTACCTAATGATGCTACAGAGCAGATTATTCCGCTAAAGGCGAAATATGAAGATGCCCTTATCGAAAAAATGAAATCGGCTAAAAAGGAATAGTTATTTAGCTGCTGTTTCGCTTAAATGTTCCAGCATGTCGGCTGTCATAGCATCAAGGTCAAAATCATGCTTCCAGCCCCAGTCTTCGCGGGCACAGCTGTCGTCAATACTCTGTGGCCAGCTGTCGGCTATCTTTTGGCGGAAGTCCGGTTCATAATTGATAGTGAAGTTAGCAATATGTTTTTGTATAGCCCCTGCAATTTCCTTTGGGGTAAAATCCATCGCCGAAAGGTTGTATGATGAGCGTATTTTTATATTCTCTGCCGATGCCTGCATAATTTCTACCGTGGCACGAATGGCATCATCCATATACATCATAGGCAAGCGGGTTTCTTCACTCAAAAAGCAGGTATAGCTTGTATCGCTAAGGGCTTTGTGGTAAATATCTACGGCATAGTCTGTAGTGCCTCCACCTGGAAGGGTAGACCAGCTTATAAGCCCGGGATAGCGGATGCTGCGCACATCAACCCCATATTGCTTGTTATAATATTCACACCACCTTTCACCCGATTGTTTGGAAATCCCGTAAACGGTAGAAGGTTCCATAACGGTATATTGCGGCGTATTTTGCTTTGGCGTAGTAGGACCAAACACAGCAATGCTCGATGGCCAGAATATTTTTTTAATCTTATTTTCTTTGGCAAGGTTCAGTACATGAAACAGGGAGTTCATGTTTAAATCCCATGCAAAGGCAGGATTTTTCTCGGCTGTGGCAGATAGTAATGCTGCCATAAGATATACTTCTTCTACATTATACTTTTCAATTACTGACTGCACCTGATTAAAATCGAGCGCATTCACTACTTCAAACGGACCCGAAGCTACAAATTCTGCATCTCCTTTTCGAACATCAGAGGCTATTACGCTGTCTTTGCCGTATATGCTTCTTAGTTTTTTAGTCAGTTCTGTTCCAATCTGCCCGCAGGCGCCAATAATTAAAATAGTACCCATTGTTGTGTGTTTCTAATGCAAAGATATAATTTTAGCAATATTAATTTCATACACACTATACTTCTGCATAACATTTATTTAAAAGATTGTTATTTTTATACCTAACTGATTATACTATCTTCAAAATAAAGAAGTTTAATTGTATTTAGTGTAAAACAGGCTGACGCTGAATTTAATTTTTTACAGGCATTCAGTTTGGCGTAACATTTGTAAATTTGCTGTTTCAATTATAATACTATGAAGTACTTAAAGCTGTTCATGGCTGTGTGTATAGGCATTACGTTTTTTTCCTGTAAGGATGATGACGAAAAGCGCCGCCAGGAAACACTAAGGGCAGAAAAACTGAATGACTCGCTGTTGCAGGTTGTAAGCACTAACTGGAAGTTTGATGTAGCGCCTGTTACAGAAAAAGTAAAAACCGAAATAAACGGATGGAACGAGTGGCAGCAGTTTACCGATGAGCTTTTCCAAAAACCAACAGGAACTTTGGGAGCTTACAGGCAAAAAACAAAAAACCTTGTAAACAAAGCCGATAAGTTAAAAGAAAATATCCCCCCTTTATTTGATAAGCCACAGGTTAAAAGCCGTATAGGTGTGCTTATAACAAAAATAAAATCTTTATACACGTATATAAACCTTGATGTAGTACAGCAGGATAAAGTTGTAATGCTGATAGGTGAAATAACCGCTGAAACTACATCATTACAAAATCAGCTTGATGAAATAATACGTATAAAGGAAGTACCGAGAGAACGAGGCGAAGAAGAGATGCTGCGCGCACTAGATACCATACGTATGGCTAACCCCGGCAGGCTGCCCGAAGAGGCAGAGGCGAAACCAGCCCTAACAAGAAACACAGGCACAAGGGGCGCATTAAACACATCTACAGTTAAAAGAGAGAGGCCTCCTTTACAAAAACAACCACTGAATACAGAAAATTGAAACCTGAAATAACAGACAAATACAGTCAGTCACCAAAAATAAAGCAGATAGCCGTAGCTATAGGCAAACGAGAAAGTAAAATTCATGTAAAGGGTCTTATAGGCTCTTCGCTTTCTTTTATTGTTGATCCGCTTTTCCGGCAGGGTGAACTGCCCTTCCTGCTTATTTTAAAAGATAAGGAAGAGGCTGCTTATTACCTTAACGACCTTGAAAAAATGGTTGGCGAGCAGGATGTACTGTTTTACCCTGGCTCTTACCGCCGCCCGTACCAGATAGAGGAAACTGATAATGCCAGCGTACTTTTGCGTGCCGAAGTGCTTAACCGTATTAATTCGCGCAAAAAGCCTGCTATAATTGTTTCCTATCCCGAAGCATTGTTTGAAAAGGTAGTAACCAGAAAGGAACTGGATAAAAACACGCTAAAAATTACAGTAGGCGATCAGGTTTCTATCGACTTTATTAATGAGGTACTTTTTGAATATGAGTTTCGCCGTGTTGATTTTGTATCTGAACCCGGTGAGTTTTCTGTACGTGGCGGTATTGTAGATGTATTTTCTTTCTCTAACGACAACCCTTACCGTATTGAGTTTTTTGGAAATGAGGTAGACAGCATCCGTGCGTTTGATGTTGAAACACAGCTATCGCTGGATAAACAGAAAAAAATTACGGTTATCCCGAATGTTGAAAACAAATTCCTGCAGGAAAACAGGCAGAGCTTTTTGGAGTATATCAATGAGAAAACGGTTGTTTTTATCCAAAATACCGAAGCGTTAGTAAACCAACTCGACCTGCTGTATGGAAAGGCTACCGAAGCTTTTGATAAGTTGTCTAAAGACATAAAGCATGCCTCCCCCGATGAATTATTCCTTAATCAGCAGTCATTCATAAAAAAAGTACTGGATTTTACTTTAGTAGAACTCGGTTCTAAACCTTTGTTTAAAATTCAGCAGGATTTTGAGTTTTACATACAGCCGCAGCCATCGTTCAACAAACAGTTTGACCTGCTGCTTAATAACCTTAACGACAACCACAGTAACGGCTACAAAAACTATATTTTCTGCTCTAATGATGCTCAGGCAAAACGCTTTCACGATATTTTTGAGAGCATTGACGAGGAAAATCATGAAGACATCAGGAAGCAATACAAAACTGTTGTTTTCCCCTTATATGAAGGTTTTATTGATGAAGAAAACCAGCTCGCCTGTTACACCGACCACCAGATATTTGAGCGTTACCATAAATTCAGCATAAAGAATGGCTACTCTAAAAAGCAGACCATTACGCTTAAGGAAATCAGTTCCCTTTCTGTTGGCGATTATGTTACACATATAGACCACGGAATTGGTAAATTTGGCGGGCTGCAAAAAATTCAGGTAGAGGGTAAAACGCAGGAAGCCATAAAACTGGTGTATGCCGATAATGACATTGTGTATGTAAGCATCCATTCGCTGCATAAAATATCTAAATACAACGGTAAAGACGGCGCGCCGCCCAAAATATACAAACTGGGCTCTAACGCCTGGAAAGCCTTAAAGCAAAAAACAAAAGCACGTGTTAAGCACATTGCCTTTAACCTGATACAGCTCTATGCCAAGCGAAGGCTTGAAAAAGGCTTTCAGTATGCACCCGACAGTTATTTGCAGGCGGAACTGGAATCATCTTTTATTTATGAAGACACGCCCGACCAGGTGACTGCCACCCGCGATGTAAAAGCCGACATGGAAAGCGAACGCCCAATGGACAGGTTGGTATGTGGCGATGTGGGCTTTGGTAAAACAGAGGTTGCCATTCGTGCCGCATTTAAAGCGGTAGATAATGGTAAGCAGGTTGCCATACTGGTTCCTACCACGATATTGGCGTACCAGCATTACAGGACATTTAGCGAAAGGCTTAAAGATATGCCGGTAACTATAAATTACCTTAACCGTTTCCGTACGGCAAAGCAAAAATCGGAAACATTAAAATACCTTGCCGACGGCAAAGTCGATATTATAATAGGCACACACCAATTGGTAAGCAAAAATGTTGTTTTTAAAGATCTTGGGCTGCTTATAGTAGATGAAGAACAAAAATTTGGGGTAAACGTTAAAGATAAACTGAAAACTATTGCCCAAAATGTAGATACCCTTACCCTGACGGCAACACCCATACCAAGAACCTTACAGTTTTCATTAATGGCTGCGAGGGATCTTTCGGTAATTACTACTCCACCGCCTAACCGTTACCCAATAGAAAGCCATGTAGTAGGCTTTAACGAAGAAGTTATCCGCGATGCTGTATCGTATGAAATACAGCGGGGCGGACAGGTATTCTTTATTAATAACCGTATTGAGAATATTAAAGAGGTCGCGGGGATGATTCAGCGGCTTGTGCCCGGCGCACGTGTGGGTGTAGGACACGGACAGATGGATGGCAAAAAACTGGAAGAACTGATGCTTGCCTTCATGAATGGCGAGTTTGATGTGCTTGTTGCCACCACTATTATTGAAAGTGGGCTGGATGTACCCAATGCCAATACTATTTTTATTAATAACGCGAATAACTTCGGGCTTAGCGACCTGCACCAGATGCGCGGGCGCGTAGGCCGAAGCAATAAAAAAGCTTTCTGTTATTTTATAACCCCGCCCTACTCTGCCATGACCGAAGATGCACGCAAACGCATACAGGCACTGGAGCAGTTCAGCGAACTTGGCAGTGGGTTTAACATTGCCATGAAAGATCTTGAAATTCGGGGCGCGGGCGATCTTTTGGGTGGTGAGCAAAGCGGCTTTATTAATGAGATAGGTTTTGATACCTACCAGAAAATAATGAATGAGGCGATAGATGAGCTTAAAGAAAATGAGTTTAAAGACCTGTATGAAGATACAGAAAGCACCACGCCAAAAGAGTATGTAAAAGACATACAAATAGATACTGACTTTGAACTGCTTTTCCCCGATGAGTATGTAAATAACATAACCGAACGCCTTAACCTGTATAATGAATTAAGCACCATTAAAACAGAAGAAGAACTGGTGCGGTTTGAGCAAAAACTCATTGACCGTTTTGGTGCGCTGCCCAAACAGGCACAGGCACTGCTTACCAGTATGCGCATAAAGTGGCTGGCAACCAAAATGGGTATAGAGAAACTGGTGCTGAAACAGGGTAAAATGGTAGGTTATTTTGTGTCCGACCAGCAATCGCAGTACTACCAGAGTGGGGCGTTCCATAAAGTACTGCAGTTTGTACAAAAGCACCCTAACCTTACCCGTATGAAAGAAAAGCAGACCAAAAACGGCTTGCGATTACTGCTTACTTTCGAGAATATAAAATCGGTTAAAAAAGCATTGGAGTTACTGGAGATGGTTTTTGAGTAGAATTTACCTGTTATTTAACATTTATTTTGTAGGTTTATCAAATAATTTAAAGTTGAACAAATGAACGGAAATGAATTTGACGAAATAGATGAGCCTATAATTGATGTAGAGGATTCAGAGGAATCATCAGCTCCCATAATTTATGATATTTCTAGCTATGGTGCAGACTACGACGTGGATGGCCTTGTAAAAAGATTAAAACGCGGGGACATTT
>JBQGDD010000115.1:0-3091 GCA_052038845.1 Dyadobacter sp.
ATGGGAAAAAGATGCCGATGGTAATTTAGTTGCCCGTAAAGAGGTGACTCAAGAAAAAATTGTTAATGACCAAACCGTTCACGTTGCAGGAGTTTTCAATAAATGGAAAATTAAACAAGGAATAGCATGGTAGAAAGTAACTTGGCATATAAGTTTCAGGAAATAGAAAATGATATAGATTATACCTATCTCCCAGAGCAGCTCAAATATACTTCTGTCGCACTTAACGAAGTTTTTAATAACAAATTACGGCTTGAAGCCAATGCATTTAACTTAGAAGCAAAAGTTTCCAAGGAAAAAGTAATTAATTGTAAATATGGTCATGTCAAACTTTGGTCACATAATGGCTTTGTTTCAAATGCATCCTACCCTGGTCGTTTTAAACGTATCTATGTTTCAAAAAAAGATGGACAACCATTTTTTTTACCGTCTCAAATGACCGAAATTAAGCCTAAAGCAACAAAGTACATTTCTCCCAAAACTTATAATACACTTGATGGTGTTGAGATAGTTAAAAATAATCTCTTAATGTCTCGTTCAGGAACAATTGGGAAATGCACTATATCTTCAAAAACTAACATAGGTAAACTATACTCCGATGACATAATTAGAGTTAGTTTTAATTGTGAATACGATTTGGGATATACATATGCTTTCTTTCAGACAAAAGATGGACAATTAATTCTACAAACTAACAATTACGGTGCTGTTGTAAAACATATTGAGCCTGAACATTTACAAAACATAATAATTCCAAATGCACCAGAATTCATAAAAAAACAAATTCATGAATTAGTAATAAATTCTTATGAATTAAGAGATGATTCAAATGATTTGATTGACCAAGCAGAAGAAATATTGTATGAGGAATTAGGGCTTTTACCAATTGAAGAGTTAGAGACAAAATACTTTGACACTTCGGTACCTTTAAGAAATTTTACTACTAAATTAAATGATTTGCGTTTTAGATTAGACGGTTCTTTTCATGTCCCAATAGTTAAATTAGTAGAACAAGAAATTAAGCGTAATTCAAAAGAGATTTCTACTGTCGGTCAACTTTCTAAAGATGTAATTCTTGCTGGAGTTTTTAAACGTACTTATGTTGATAAAGAAAACGGAGTTCCATTTCTTGGAGGTAGAGACATTACACAACTAAATCCACAGGTAGAAAAATTTCTATCTAAAAGTGTTCATTCTATTAGAATTAAAAAAGAACTCGAGGTTTTTGAAAACTACGTATTAATTTCTGATAGAGGCACTATTGGAAAAGTTCAAATCGTTCCGAAACATTGGAATGGTTGGGCTGTAAGTCAAAATATTATTAAGGTTGTTGCTAAATCCGATGACTTAGCGGGTTATTTATTTTGTTTTCTTAATTCTGATTATGGTCAAATACTAATTAAGAGAGAAACTTATGGTTCGGTCGTTGATATGATTGATGATAAAAACGTTAGAGGTATTCAGGTTCCACTTTTAAAAAACCAAGCAAAACAAAAAGAAATAAATGATTTGGTGCTAGAGGCAAATGATTTAAGATATAGGGCTTATTGTAAAGAACAGGAAGCACTTAAGCTGATGGAAGATATTATTAATAGTTAATTTACTAATAATGAGACTTAAATATGGAAAGTTAGAATACTCGGCTAAACCACCATTTAAATTTAATGAAGGTCTAAGAGTTGAGTATATGGATAATAAACCTGATTCATTTTATAAGTATTATTCACCTTCAAGCTATAATTTTAGTGCCGTAAGTCGAAGCGAATTATATTGCGCACATCCCTATGAATTTAATGATTTAACAGATAGTAATCCTCTGACATTTGATTACTCAAACCTTACATATGAGAACTATAAAAAAATATATTTAGGCCTTCAAATTGAAGAAGAAGAGCTAATAAGTATGTATAATAGTGATAAGGAAAACAACTTTAATGAGTACAGGATTCATATGTATTCTTTAATTTCTCGTAAAATAGGAATAGTGTCATTTTCTGAAAAAGAAATGCATAATTTAATGTGGGGGTATTATGCTAGTGATTCTGGTTTTAAAATTAAATTTAATGTCCAAGTGCTTGTCGATTCAATCAATGAATTGAATGAACAAAGTTGTTTGCTTTTTCCGATAAATTACATTGATTATAAACTACATATTGATGTAATGAAATATAATTTACAAATCCCCTTGCTCGTTGATATATCTACAAAAGTTAAAGATTGGGAGCATGAAAAGGAATGGAGAATAGTGATTGAAAAGCCAGACATGAAAATTCCAAATTCTAAGATTACACCCATTGAACCTGACTACGAGGGAAAGGACTCGAGACTTATTCGCTATGATACAGATTGCATTGAAGAGATAGTGTTTGGGATGAACTTTTTCAATGGCAAAATAGTTGAAAAAGTAGAATTCTTATCGCCAAATAAAAATATTGTTCATATAAAGGATGACGAGTGTTTAAAATTTTTAGTCATGGTTTCACAAAAATTGGGACATAAAACATTTGCTGCAGGAATATTTACTGATTATAACGATTCATTTAATGACCAGACTGCTCCAATGAAAAGAAGCTTAGAGAAAATTTGTATTCAACATATGCAGGGTAATAAATTTTCTATTGAGAGGACAGAACCTGGCTATTTAAAGAAATTTGAAAACCAATAATAACTATTATAATCAATCCAATATAAAAGCACCTAACAAACAAAAGTATTATTTAGTTACAGGAGCAGTATTCTTTTGGTAGTTTTCAATACTATTCACAAACTTGCTGGTAAGAATGTCATATTTTAGTTGGGTTGTCCGAGAGTTTCTATAGGAAACCCATTTAGATTTGATATAGAATTGTTTCTTTAAGCTTTGATTTTAAACCCGTTAAATGTACAAAATTCGTACAATAATATGTGGATTATACGCATAATAAAGCCCTGACCTTCTCCCGTGAACGCTCAATCGGGTCTCATTATCTACTATGCCCCGTCCTCCCTCCCTGACCTCTCTAAAAAGATAGTATTCAAAGGATTTAAAGCCTTGAAGTATCCTTTCTCTCAAATACCAACCATCACAGTACTATAACCCTTATATAGAGTT
>JBQGDD010000116.1:0-2583 GCA_052038845.1 Dyadobacter sp.
TGCAGGGCATATAGCACTTAACGCAGGTATTGGGGCGGGAGCCGAAGAAATTTTAATACCTGAAGAAGATATGGGTCTTGACAGGCTTTTAGACTCATTAAGAAAAAGTAAAGCATCGGGTAAATCCTCCAGTATTGTTGTAATAGCAGAGGGGGATAAAATTGGTAAAAATGCTTTTGAGCTTAAAGAGTATGTAGATGATAACATGCCGGAGTATGATGTTAGGGTATCTATATTAGGGCATATGCAGCGTGGGGGTTCTCCATCCTGTTTTGACAGGGTACTGGCAAGCAGGCTGGGTGTTAAAGCTGTAGAGGTATTGCTTGAGGGCAAATCTAACTACATGGTAGGGCTTATTAAAGATGAAATTGAATTAACACCTTTAGAGCAGGCTGTAAAGGGCAAATCTCAAATTGATAAGGAACTGATAAGAGTTTCGGATATTGTATCAGTATAAAACTGCACACACATTCTATTTAAATAATATTCAAATTAGTAACAAAAAACAAATTAAACAATGGCAAAAGTAAAATTAGGAATAAATGGTTTTGGAAGAATTGGCCGTATAGTTTTTCGCGAAACTTTTAACAGAGATAATGTAGAGGTGGTAGCAATAAATGATTTGCTTGATGTAGATCATTTAGCGTACCTATTAAAATATGATTCTGTACACGGTAGATTTGCAGGTGAGGTTGAGGTTAAAGACGGAAACCTGTATGTAAACGGAAAACAGATTAGGGTAACAGCCGAAAAAGACCCTACAGCCCTTAAATGGGATGATGTTGATGTAGATGTTGTTGCAGAGTGTACAGGTATTTTTACCACACTGGAAAAAGCTCAACTGCATATTGACGGTGGTGCTAAAAAAGTAGTAATATCAGCACCATCGGCAGATGCGCCTATGTTTGTTATGGGAGTTAACCATGAAAAGGTTACAGCAAACGATACTATAGTATCTAATGCATCGTGTACAACTAACTGCCTTGCACCATTAGCAAAAGTTATAAATGATAACTTTGGTATAGAAGAGGGGTTAATGACAACCATCCACGCTACTACAGCTACACAGTTAACCGTTGACGGGCCATCTAAAAAAGACTTTAGGGGTGGCAGGGCTGCCTTGCTTAATATTATTCCTGCCAGTACAGGTGCTGCTAAGGCAGTAGGCAAAGTAATACCTGAGCTTAACGGTAAACTCACAGGTATGTCTATGCGTGTTCCTACAGCAGATGTTTCGGTAGTTGATTTAACTGTGAAAGTTAAAAAAGAAACAAGCTATGAAGAGATAATGAGTGTTCTTAAAAAAGAAGCTGAAACTTCAATGAAAGGTATACTAGGGTTTACTGAAGACGATGTTGTATCTCAGGATTTTATTTCAGATTCAAGAACAAGTATTATTGATGCTAAAGCGGGTATAGGGCTAAATTCTACATTCTTTAAGCTGGTATCATGGTATGATAACGAGTATGGGTACTCAAGCAAATTAATTGATCTTTCGGTGCACATTGCATCTTTATAATAATTAACTGTCCCGCCTTTACTTATATGTAAGGCGGGATTTTTTATTTTCTCATCTTACTTAACTAACTCAAAATTAACTTAAATATAAACTGTTGGTAACTTTAAGCTGCTAACATATATAAAAACTAACCCAAACGTAACCCAAAATGAAATTATTAGTTGATAGTGGCGCTACCAAAGCCGACTGGATAGCACTTGACGAAGACGGAAACAGGCTTTTTACTACCCAGACACTTGGCCTGAGTCCTGAAGTTATTGACAGAGATGAGGCTATTGAAAGGCTTGAAGCCCGTTTTGATATTTATAACAACCGCAATGATGTGAGCAGCCTTTATTTTTACGGAGCCGGATGTGGCACTGAAAGGATGAAGAAATATATGCGTGAAATATTTGAAGATTTTTTTCCGAATGCCGAAGTTACAGTTAAGGAAGATACTTATGCTGCTGCCTATGCCACCAATCCTAAAAAAGATAAATCAATAATATGTATATTAGGTACAGGCTCAAACTGCAGTTATTTTGATGGCGAAGAGCTTCACCAAAAAGTACAGTCTTTAGGCTATATAGCCATGGATGACTGTAGCGGTAACCGTTTTGGCAGGGACTTAGTTCGTGCTTATTATTTTAATAAGATGCCTAAAAACCTTGCAGAGCAGTTTGCGCAGGAATATGACCTTGAACCGGATACTATTAAGCATAACCTTTATAAAGAGCCTAACCCAAACGCATACCTGGCAACTTTTGCAAAGTTCCTTATACAGCATAAAGATGATGCTTTTATAAAAGGGCTTATTACAGATGCTATGCAGGTTTTTGTAGATAATTACATTACCCAGTATGATAATGCGCATGAAGTGCCTGTACATTTTGTAGGCTCTATAGCATTTTACCTTAAGGCAGAACTTGCAGAGGTACTCTCTAAAAACGGGTTAAAACTTGGTAACGTATTGCGCAGACCTATTGACGGGCTTATTGAGTACCATAAACTTAACTAAAACAGGTAATGGAAATTGCTATTATTGCACATGACGGAATGAAAGCCGAAATGGTACAGTTTTTAAA
>JBQGDD010000117.1:0-2712 GCA_052038845.1 Dyadobacter sp.
CCAGTGTTCTGTACAAGTTCTGTAACATCGGCAAAGCCTGCAAAAAAATGACGCTGTACATTAAAAACAGTATCTATGGGCATACCGCCCGATGTAATTATATCATTGCGGGTGTAGCTTGTGGCAAATGTTCTTTCGGCATTTATATCCTGTCCGTTCAGCTTTACATCAAAATCGCCCGTACCAGAACCTGACCAGTACAGATAGGCACGCTCAATAACATCGCCTGTATTTAAGTTTAAAGCAGCACTTGATGTTGTTAATACTGTGCAGGGATAAAAAATATTCCCGTTATTTGGGTTTGGTCCGTTGGGATTTTGATTAAGTGTATTGCCTACAAATGTAAAATCATACCTTCCGTTAAGCTGTTCATACAGTTGTATATCCTGTGTGAGGCCTGTAAATGGCAGAATAATTAAAGCAAAAATTAAAAGTAAGTTTTGTTTCACTGCTTAATAATTTTGCTTTAAAATTAGCAAATATTTGACAAACGAAGTTATTTTATGCAAAAACAACAATAATTGCTAAAAGAGTTATTTAAATTTGCCTGCAACAGGCATTGCCAAATAATTTTTTATTTTTACCAATTCAAAAAATAGTTATGCAGCTTACTTTTTTATATTTCGATCCGGGTACAGGGGCGTTAATAGCCCAACTACTCGCAGCAGCCGGTGCAGGTGTGGTTTTAGTTTATAAAAATATTTCTCATAAAATAAAATCTGTTTTTGGTAAAAAACAGGAAGATGACTTTATGGGCGATATAGATGTAGAAGAAGAAAAAGAAGCTGATGATAAAAAATAGGCATGCATCATCATTCAGAGATCCATCGGGAAATATTTTAGTTAAAGATGGAATAGTATTACGAAACATTACACCATTATATTTTAACCAGTACCACGCTTTAACTGATTCAGGATTTTACAAAAAGCTTTTTGATGCTGGATTATTAATACCGCATACCGAAACAGAATCTGACTCTGAACATATACAGATAAAGCCTGAAAAAATACCTTTTTTTTCTTACCCTTACGAGTGGAGTTTTACGCAATATAAACATGCGGCACTGCACACATTAAAATTACAAAAGTACTGTCTCCAAAATGGTTTTACACTTAAAGACGCCACTGCTTTTAATATTACCTTTTACAAAGGGAAGCCCATTTTTGTAGATAGCCTGTCATTTGAAATTTATAACGAGGGCGAACCCTGGAGGGCTTATAAACAGTTTTTAATGCATTTTATGGCACCCTTAGTACTCGCAAAGTATTATGGTAATGATATGCTGAAACTGTTGCAGCAGTATATAGATGGCATACTATTACAAAAAGCTATAAAACTTCTGCCTTTTAGTGCACGGTTTAATACTACGCTATATACAAACCTGTTTTTAACTGCTAAGTATGACGCTAAATACAGCAGTGATGAAGGTGCGGCAGAAAAGAAAGTCACTATTGCAAAACAATCACAAATAAAAATACTGGACTCACTGTATAGTTATATAAAAGATCTTACCCTTAATGAAAAAACACAGTGGAAAGACTACTATACTATCACTAATTATGATGCTGAAGCTTTTGAGTATAAAAAAGAGTTGGTAAAAAAATGGTATAAGTCTTTAAACGTAAATAAACTAATTGATTTAGGCGGTAACGATGGTACTTTTTCCAGGGTATTAAAAGATGAGGCTACAGAGATATTGGTTACAGATATTGACCCTAACGCAGTTGATTACAATTATCTGCAGGTATTAAAAAATAAAGAAAGTAATATACAGCCGCTGGTTAGCGATTTGCTTAACCCTGCACCCGGAATAGGGCTTAATAACGAAGAAAGAGAACCTTTACTTGAAAGAATAAAGAAAAGCCAGTTTGATGTTACGCTTGCCCTTGCCCTGATTCATCATATATCACTAACAGGTAATGTGCCTTTTGAAATGTCGGCAAAACTCTTTGCTTCGTTAACGCCGTATCTTATTATAGAATTTCCTGACAGGGAAGATTCATGGGTTACCTTTCTTTTAAAAAGCAAGCGTGAATTTGCAAGCCACTTTGATTACTATAATAAAGCTGACTTTGAAAAAGAATATACTGCTTTTTTTGACCTTATATATAAACAACATATACCTAATACCCAGCGCACTATGTACTTGTTAAAAAGAAAGGGTTAAGTTATGATAAATAAAATCAGGGAGAAACTACTGGCTTTTATAAACGCAGATAAAGACGTGCCTGTTTTGGCTGGCTTTAGCGTGGGGTTTTATGTAATGATTTTTTATTACTCTAAAAATTTCAGCCTTGCTAACTCTTTAGAGCAGTTATTGTTTTTTACTGCGTTCTACATATTTTTACCCATAGTTACATTTTTTATAGGTTATAATTTATTACGTTTTTTAAAATTAAACCGTTATTGTAAGAATTTTCTATTTGTAGGGATGATTGGCTTTTTATCTTATTATCTGTTGCAAATGAATGCTATAGCTGTTTCAAAAAAATTAGTTTTTCTGTTACTATTGGTGCTATCGGCAGTAATTTCGGTATGGCTTAAAAAATATTATAAGTTTTTAATTATAGTCCTCTTTTTTATATCAGTACTTAATATAAAACCAATAGCAGGCTATACATATAAAGCCATTCTTGCCACAGATGAGTGGAAGCAGCAGCCTGACGAGATTGAAAATATTGTCTTTAAGCACAAGCCTAATATTTATTACA
>JBQGDD010000118.1:0-2087 GCA_052038845.1 Dyadobacter sp.
TATTAAGCTCATATTTATAGGCAAAATCATCTGAATTAGAAAATCCCATCTCTTTCCTAACCTGCCGTAGTCTCAAGCCAATTTTTTTAATCTCTTTTGGTAATACCTTTGATACTTTTTTACTCATGCCCTATACTATGACATAAATTTCCACAGAATCACAGGTATTTATTACTCTTAATTAGGAGTATATTGATTCGGATAGTCTTTTTATTGTTTGTTATATTTGTGTACTGCATTGACGATAAGTCTTCAGTAATTAATTATTTAAAGTATCCGAAAATCGGAACGAAGTTGGAATTGTTTAAATCTTACCATTATGGGAAGTTCAAATAAATCACCACAGAATAGTATAGTAAATCCACCCAAGCCGATCTACGCTAATGAGCTTTCCAGTTCTTACAAGCGCTGTAAGCGATTAATGCAGCCGGAATATCACTCTCTTAATAGTTCTAAGAAAATCGCTGAACTACTTAGAAGGATTTGGAATACACATGATCTTGCTATACGGGAGAGTTTCTACTTACTATGCTTTTGACAGAGGTTGGATCTTATTGGTTATTATAGGCTTTCAGATGGCGGCCTGCATTGCATAGCAGTCGATCATAGATTGTTGTTCGCTGCTGCATTGCTGTGTAGGGCTTCATCCATTGTCATCGCGCATAACCTCTATCAGGATCATTATCTCCTAGTAAAGCAGATGTAGCCATGACTAGACGCGTACGACGAAATGGAATGTTATTATCAATCAAAATGCTAGATCATATTATACTCACTCCCGAAGGCCACTATTCGTTTTTAGATAACGGAGATTTGTAGGGATCTACAGAATTTTGGTTGTTAAATCAATTGTTCCATAAGCCCTGTTTTTGAAAAACATATGGACGATACAAAAGAAATTATCTGCTTACAAATGGCGAAAGTTTACCCATAATTTCCTCCAATACGGCTATAGATATTTTGCGGAATCCAATGTGTATCCTCGCCATATACCATTCTTATCGGCGTGTTTTCCTGTCTTACAAATCCTCGATCGGTTAAAAATTGAATTCCTGCATTATTATCCTCTGGTAAGATGACCAAATCGCACATGCTACATTTCAGTTCCATTAAGGCCAGTCCAGCAACTTCCGTTGAGGCATAGATTGGCCCTTCTTTCAATTCGGGTAAATAATATCCTTCTACCTGCTGATTTGATTCGAAAACAATGGCTTTACTTAATTGATTTTTGAGGTGATTTAGGCGTTTTTCACCAGTACTCTTTTCATCTAAAGCTGCTATCTGCTCCATATGATTTTCTGTAGCGGGTACGAGTTGCTGTGAAAGTGCTTTTGAGATATAGTTCGCCTTCTTTTTATAACTGTGCAAATTCCCTACCGATCGAAAGCCGCACTTGGTATATATTGCTTCTCCTAATTTTGTAGCGATGAGGTTTACAGAGGGAATGCCGCGATCTTTCGCTAATTGTAATAGGTATTCGACGATGTGTTGTCCGATTCCTCGACCACGAGCGTGTTCTGCAACAATGATATGTGCCAGCCAAGCGCTATTTTCGTGTACTATTAAGCTGCCGATACCGACTATTTCGTCTTGATCTAACACCTTAATCGGTGTGCAGAAGGATTGTAGACAATACGCTAGCATATTGGGTTTGATATCGCCCCAATCTGCTGGCTGCAAATGGCCTATCTTAACTACGTCCGAAATTTGAAACAATGCAATATGATGATTTGGCATAGCACGGATATATTAATTTGGCTTTAAAATTTGCATAATTGCATCAATAAAATTTTGCTGCTGATCTACAAATGGATATGTCATTTTTAGGACTTCAAGGTAATTACGTTCGTAATCATTCCATCTAAATAATCGAAACTGTGGCGACGACCATGGTTTTCGATCTGGATCGAGAAAGGGCGGTCTTGATCGGAATATCGGTCGGAAACCACGTTTCTCTGACACGATAATTAGGCAAAAGCAATAAACCGTTTTGCGAACCGAAAGCCGCAAAGCGCTCTAAATCTCCACGCCACAAATGAATATCAAACAGTTGGTTTAATTGTGCTTGTGTGCGACTAATATTTAGG
>JBQGDD010000119.1:0-3059 GCA_052038845.1 Dyadobacter sp.
CATATAATCAAGGCGCAGCTCAACTCTCAAAGATTACAAGTCTCAACCAAGGGGGGGTATTAGGACTTAATTTAAATGGACAGAATATGGTTGTGGGTATGTGGGATGAACAAAATCCAAATACTTTACATATAACTTATGGTGGTAGGGCAATAGCGTTAGATGCCGCTACTGGTATTTCTAATCATGCTACACACGTTTTAGGTACTATGATAGGGTCTGGAACCGGAAATCCATTGGCAAGAGGTATGGCTTACAATGCTGAAGGTTATGCATATGATTGGTTTAATGATTTAAGTGAAATGGCCTTTGAAGCTGGCTTTGGTTTGTTATTGTCAAATCATTCATATGGGAGTCGGGCAAACCAGCTCTCCTTATGGCAGTTTGGTGCTTATACTAATCAATCAAGAAATATTGATAACATTGCTTTTAATCATAAATACTACCTTACTATACATGCTGCAGGCAATGACCGTAATTTATTTAATCAGTATAATCCCTCAAAAGGAGGTTACGATTTAATAAATGGTACAAAAACTGCGAAAAATGCAATTACTGTTGCTGCTGTTACACAAAGTGGTGATATGTCTTCATTTAGTAATTATGGTCCTACTGATGATAATAGGATAAAACCTGATATAGCTGCAAAGGGTGTTAATGTCATTTCTTCAATAACAGAATCTACAACATCATATGGTCCCTTAGATGGTACCTCAATGGCTGCGCCAGTTGTAACAGGTGGTGCCTTGCTTTTACAACAGCATTACAGTAATTTAAATAATAATGAATTTATGCTTTCATCTACGCTTAGAGGGCTTATATGCCACACAGCAATGGAAGCAGGGGATTGGGATGGTCCTGATGCCAGGTTTGGGTGGGGCATATTCGATGCTGAAAAGGCCGCTGAAGTAATAACTAATAATGGTACTTCATCGCTTATTGATGAGAGGATACTATTACAAGGTCAAACCTATACCAAAACTGTTACTGCATTGGAGGGGCAAATGCTACAAGCAAGTATTTGCTGGACTGATAGGCCTGGAAATGTAAATAATGGAATAAATGACCTTACTACGCCTGTGTTAGTTAATGATCTTAATATAAGAATCACTAAAGAAGGAGAAGATTATTATCCATGGGCACTAAGTAGTTCTTTAAATTCTCCTGCTATTAAAACAAACAATAATGTTGATAATATTGAAAGAGTAGATATAAATAATGCATCTGGTGAATATGTAATTAGTATTAATCATTCTGGAAATTTATCTGGAGGTTCACAAGAATTCTCATTAATTATTACAGGGGTAGATGAAAGCTTAAATGTGAGTGATAATGAAATAGGGCTGTTTAATGTGTGGCCGAATCCTGCAAACAATATTTTAAACATAGACTTTAGATCGGGTACAGTTGTCGATGCTGGTGCAGAAATTTATGATTCACAAGGTAGATTAGTTATTTATAAAAATCTTAAGCTATCAAATAATATTATTGATACCTCTTTATTATCTAAAGGATTATATCTTGTTGTTATAAGCAACCAAAATAAAAAGCAGACTACCAAAGTCATGATCCATTAAATTATGGAATGTTTAAGATATACAATTTGCATTTTATTTATATAATTCAAGCTAGTTTATAACTTTAGTTGATTGTATCCAAATATAAACAGAGTCAGCTTTATTAAGAAGCTATCCATAGTTACTGCATGTATTGTTCTTGGAAAAGCTTTTTAATAACGCTGATTGTTGTTTCAATTCTCTTTCTCTTTTTAATTGTTCAATTTTTTGTCCCCCTGTGTATCTAATAGTTTCGAATTTGACTTTCTTTGTGTTTTTAGCAAAATAGCTTTTCTTTTCAGAGTATTATCTTCCAGTATATAACCCAAATAATCACTATCGCTATATATTGAAGATTCTGTCGGTAATTTATAAATCATCTTGTCAAAGGCTTTTGCACCGTCTATCTGCCTAGTTTAAAGTGACAAGCTATTAGTATAACATCTTTTGTTGTGACTAATTGAACTTTTAAACTGAAAAAATAATTTCTTATACTGGTTGTATAGCCTCGCCATTTATTATCCTTGAGCATTTTACAATTTGCAATCCTAGATATTGTTGTATACCACTACAGGAAAAGAATTGATAATGTCATACATCTCACAGCAAATGTTTTGAGATAATTACTTCAAAAGTTAATAGAGCAATCTGCCAAATGGTATGGGGGCATACTGTTAAACCTGCTCTTGTCGAATATGTTAGGAATGAACCTATAGTGCTTTATAAAATGCATAGCCGAGAGTGGCTGCCATAAAAAACCTGTTGATGAAACAATAATAGCCAAAATAAACTGGCTGTCGCTTATATGCCTCCTTATATTTTCCTCATTAGACATAAATTGAAATAATTTTGTCTTTAAAAATTATCAGACTTTTCATTGGTCGGCAAACAAATTTAGACATTTTTTACCATATTTCTTATAGATCTTTAAATAGGGGGTTGAAATTATGCAAAGTGTATTAATATATATATCTTATATTATTGTTGATATATATTAGTTATTTTGTTGATTATACTATTATATTAATTTTAATACAGTATTAAAATTTGTTATATAGAAATAAATTAATAGATTTGCATCTTAACTAACTCAAATTAATTAAATATGAAATCAAAGTTTACTTGGATTTTTACGCTTATAATGGCGTTTTTTATTCAGATGTCCTTTGCGCAAGAAAGAACTGTTTCAGGTGTTGTAGCAGATCCTGAAGGGCTCCCTATACCCGGGGTTAATGTAAGGGTTCAAGGTTCTCCAAGCGCGGGAGTACAAACTGATTTTGATGGGCAATTTAGTATACAGGTTGCTCAAGGTCAAAAATTGGTTTTTTCTTATGTGGGTATGCGTGATCAAGTGATTACGGTAGGTTCATCTACTACTATTCCTACTGTTACTATGTTGGATGGTTTGGAGTTGGAAAATGTTGTAGTTGAGGGTTATAGGACAACAGCACGACGCAAATCTAATGTTGCAGTGACCACAATTACTTCAGAAACAATAGAATG
>JBQGDD010000120.1:0-6289 GCA_052038845.1 Dyadobacter sp.
TTAAATAAAACTGACATTTTAACATGGAACTTTTTTTGGTGGCTTTTTTGATGTGCCTACTGCATGAAAAACGATTACGATCAGTTTAAGTTTTCTCCTTCTGTACTTGCCTGGCCGCTCTACTTTGTTTTGCTGTTGTGGGTGGTATATTGGATGGAAATTAAATTCATAGGAGATGTTTCCCATTACGGTATCCTGCCAAGAACGCTCACGGGGCTTCGGGGTATATTGTTCAGCCCTTTTCTGCATGGAAGCGTAGAGCATCTTTATAATAACTCAATTCCACTGCTTGTACTTATTGCAGCATTACGGTATTTTTACCGCAAGCATGCCTTGCAGGTAATAGGGTATGGAATATTGCTTTCGGGTGCAATTACATGGCTTATAGGCAGGGAATCCTACCATATTGGTGCAAGCGGGCTTATATATGTGCTGGTAAGTTTTATATTCTTTAAGGGTATACAAACGGGTTACTTTAGGCTGGTAGCCCTATCACTTACTATAATAATGCTGTATGGTGGTATGATATGGTATGTGTTTCCTGATGTAGAGCAGGGCATATCATGGGAAGGTCACCTCGGCGGGCTTATTACAGGGTTTATTTTCTCCAGGCTTTATGATGCCCCCGATTACCAAAAGCCTATAGTGTATGACTGGCAAAAGCCTGACTTCGACCCGCAGCAGGACTCATTTATGAAACGTTTTGATGAAAACGGGAATTTTGTAAATCCGCCTAAACCTGAACCGGAAATTGAAGGTGATACTGAAGTACAGGAACAGGAAAGCATATTAAAAATCCCTACTTACAACATTGTGTACCGATACGTAAAAAAACCGGAAGAAGGAAAAGAGAACGAAGAATAACTAAATTACCTTCTCTGCCTTACTGCTTCATATAAGAAAGCACCACAGGCTACCGATACGTTAAGCGAAGATATAGAGCCAAACATAGGCAGTTTTGCCTTATCATCTACAATTTTAAGTACCGAAGGATTTACACCCCTGTCTTCAGAACCCATTATGATAGCGACAGGCTCGCTGAAAGAAACATCATAAACCGTGTTCTCGGTTTTTTCTGTAGCGGCTATGGTTTTTATGCCAGAACCCTGCAGGTGAAAAATAGCATCTTTAATATGTTCTACTTTACATATAGGCACATTAAAAACTGCCCCGGCAGATGTTTTTACCGTATCGCCATTTACAGGGGCTGAACCCTGTTTTTGTACTATTATACCACTTACGCCTGTACATTCTGCTGTACGTATAATAGCGCCAAAGTTTCGCGCATCAGATATTTGGTCAAGGATAAGGAATAATGGCGTTTTACCGCTTTCGTTTACCGCTTCCACCAAAGTTTCAAGGTCATAAAAAGCGATAGGCGCAATAGTAGCTACCGCTCCCTGGTGGTTGTTTGGCGTTAATCGGTTAAGCTTTTCTGCAGGAACATAGCTAAAGTTAATGTTAGAACGCTTCATTACTTTCATCAGGTCGCGCATCAGGTCGCCCTGAGCATCTTTCTGTATAAAAACCTTGTCTATTTCTTTGCCCGCCTGTATAGCTTCTATAATAGCTCTTATGCCAAATATCTGATGTTCTTTTTCCATTTGGCAAAGATAGCTATTCCCGCTATACATTTTGCAACGGCGTTATTTAAAAAGTTGTCCTGAAACTGAGGTGTACAATAGAGTTAGAAAGTTTTACCTGCTGGCTGCCTGTGCTGCCATTAGCGTAAACCAAATTAAACAAGCCTGTTTTGGTAAGTAGCCCAAAACCAAAACCCAAACCAAGTAAATTATCCCTCACGCCGGAAGTTTCATCCTGAAAATAACCATAGTCGGTTATGCTGTGTACATACATATTTGGAGCAAGTACAAAACGGTACTCTGCCATAAGTGCAGTATATAGGTTTGCCTGCAAGGTGTTTTCGTTAAAACCTCGTATGGAGTTGATGCCTCCAAAACGGTAAAGCTCATTAATTATATAATTGCTGCTGTTAAGGTAATAGCTTTCATTTTTTAAATGTATAATATTACGCCTGTTAAGGTAAAAGTTATGCGATGTATATAGCTGTGCAAAATATTGCGGAATATTACCCGTATCGGAATTACGTTTCCCTACTCCCGCCTTTGCTGTCAGGATAGTTTTTTCAGGAAACAGGAAGTCGTCAATCTTATATTCTGTAAAATTATAAGTAGATGTCCAAAAGGCATTATTATAATCGCTGACAGTAGCACTGTTTAAATTTTGAATATCTACCGACTGGGTTTGTTGGTAGCCTAAGAAGAGTTTGGAGTTATAGCTGAAGTAATAGCCTATATTAAGATCTGTAACTGTGTTTTGAAAAGTACTGTCCTGCTTAAATATGTTTAATGAGGCTTTAATACCTATAGGGCTCTTGAAAATATAGGGCAGTTCCAGCCCTACATTAAAGGTAGTTTGCTCATCTCCATTGTTTTTCCAGTTCAGGTTAAATTTTTCGCCGGAGTTTAAAACATTATTTAGCAAGAGGTCAATATAGCCGTTAAAGCGTATCCTGTCTTCTTCATCATTCGCAAAACCAATAAAACCATCAAAGGTGTTTGGTCTTGCTTTTTCTAAATACACATATACCTTGGTGCTGTCTTCTTTAAAAAGTATTTCGGGGTAGCGTAGCTGTGTTACAAAGCGCAGGGCATTAAAATCATTATATATACGCTGCAACTGTTCCTGATTAAAAACCTTTCCTTTATATTGCCTTAAAATATTGCGGCGTATACCTTCGGGGAATTTGTCATATCCCTCCAATACCAGTCCGTCCAGTGTACGTTTCTTTTTTTCTGTTTTTACAGAGAGTGAGGCTGTAAGTGCATTTCCGTTTTTTTCGTATCCTGTAAGTTGCAGGGTGCTTAATGAATATCCGCTGCGTTCAAGTAACAGTATATTATTATTCATAAAGTTTTCTATTTCCTCCAACGGCATCTTTAGCGTGTCTTCACTTATATTAAGTATCAGCCTCTCCTCTGCAGACAGCAATTTTGTATTTATATATAAGGTGTTGGTTTTACTCCCCAGCCTGTACCTGTATAAAAAAGTAGAATCATTTACTTTAAGGCTCTCTGACTCCCTGTTTTCAAGGTACCCTTTTTTAAATAAGGCGTCAGATATGGTTTTAGATTCATTTTCTACACTTTTTGCATTGTCATGCACCTTATTATAAGGTATAGAGTCAACAATTTTTGTTTCTGTATCAGTGTTGCCTTCTGCCTTTAAATAAAAGGTTTGTGCTTTTAAAGGGAGATAAAGAAAAAGAAACAAAAATATGGAGAGAAGTATTTTCAAGACAAAAGTGTTGTGCGGTAAAAATAACGTAAAAAAAGCGGAAATAATATAATGGCGGTTTTTGGTTTATAACCTGATTGAAAATTAATGATTTAAGATTTGTTTTGTAATTTATAATTCCTACATTTGCTACCCCGTAAAAAGCGGGTATTTAAAACATAAGAAATTTTTAATAATAATTATGCCAACAATTCAGCAATTAGTAAGAACAGGGAGAGCCCAGATAACTAAGAAGAGTAAATCGGCTGCTTTAGATTCTTGTCCTCAAAGAAGAGGGGTTTGTACACGTGTTTACACTACTACACCTAAGAAACCGAATTCTGCAATGCGTAAGGTTGCAAGGGTTCGTTTAACGAATGGTAATGAGGTGAATGCATACATACCTGGAGAAGGACATAACCTACAGGAGCACTCGATAGTATTAGTTAGGGGTGGAAGGGTAAAAGATTTGCCAGGTGTTAGATACCACATTGTTCGTGGTGCTCTGGATACTGCCGGTGTTAACGGAAGGTTACAGAGAAGATCTAAGTATGGAGCAAAACGCCCTAAAGACAAAAAGTAATTTAAAAGAACTTTTAAAGTAAAGACATGAGAAAAAGACAGGCCAAAAAAAGACCTCTTTTACCAGATCCAAGGTTTAACGACCAGTTGGTAACGCGTTTTGTTAATAACTTAATGTGGGATGGTAAGAAATCAACTGCTTTTAAAGTATTCTATGATGCTATTGATATCGTAGAGGCTAAAAAACAGGACGACGAAAAATCGGCATTAGAAATGTGGAAAGACGGATTAACTAATGTTATGCCTCACGTAGAGGTAAGAAGCCGCAGGGTAGGTGGTGCAACATTCCAGATACCTATGCAGATTCGTCCGGACAGAAAAATCTCCATGGCAATGAAATGGATGATTCTTTATGCAAGGAGAAGAAATGAGAAATCTATGGCTCAAAGGCTTGCTTCTGAAATTTTAGCTGCTGCTAAAGAAGAAGGTGCTGCTGTTAAAAAGAGAATGGATACTCATAAGATGGCAGAGGCTAACAAAGCATTCTCTCACTTCAGATTTTAATTCATAAAGAAAGAAACATTTTAGAAATGGCAAGAGATTTAAAATATACAAGAAACATAGGAATTGCTGCTCATATTGATGCCGGTAAAACGACAACTACTGAGCGTATTCTTTTTTACACGGGTAAATCACACAAAATTGGTGAGGTACACGATGGTGCTGCTACTATGGACTGGATGGCACAGGAGCAGGAAAGGGGTATTACAATTACTTCTGCTGCAACTACCTGTACATGGAACTTCCCAACAGAACAGGGTAAGCCACTACCGGACTCTAAACCTTATCACTTTAATATTATTGATACTCCCGGACACGTTGATTTTACCGTTGAGGTAAACCGTTCGTTAAGGGTTTTAGACGGTCTTGTTTTCCTTTTTAGTGCTGTTGATGGTGTTGAGCCACAATCAGAAACTAACTGGAGGCTGGCTGATAACTACAAAGTGCCACGTATGGGCTTTGTTAATAAAATGGACCGCCAGGGGTCTAACTTTCTTGCTGTTTGCCAGCAGGTAAGAGATATGCTTAAGTCTAACGCTGTAGCAATTACTTTACCAATTGGTGAGGAGGAAGATTTTAAAGGAGTGGTTGACTTGGTGAAGAATCAGGCTATTATATGGCATGACGCTACACAGGGAGCTACTTTTGATATTGTGCCTATCCCTGATGATATGGTTGAAGAAGTTCGTCAATACAGAGCTACCCTTATTGAGGCTGTTGCTGATTATGATGAGAATTTAATGGAAAAATTCTTTGAAGATGAAAATTCAATAACCGAAGACGAAATCAACAATGCTTTAAGAAAAGCTACAATTGATATGTCTATCATCCCAATGATATGCGGATCATCATTTAAAAATAAAGGAGTTCAGTTTATGCTGGATGCTGTTTGTAAATATCTTCCGTCTCCAATGGATAAAGAGGGTATTTTAGGAACAAATCCTGATACTGAAAAAGAAGAGCTTCGCAAGCCTGATACTACTGCACCATTCGCTGCATTAGCATTTAAAATTGCTACTGACCCTTATGTTGGTCGTTTAGCATTCTTCAGGGCTTATTCTGGTCGTCTTGATGCCGGTTCATATGTATTAAACACACGTTCTGGTAACAAAGAGAGGATTTCACGTATATACCAGATGCACGCTAACAAGCAAAACCCAATCGAATATATCGAGGCAGGTGACATTGGAGCGGCAGTTGGATTTAAAGATATCAAAACAGGAGATACATTATGTGATGAAAAACATCCTATAGTGTTAGAAAGCATGGATTTCCCTGCACCTGTAATTGGTATTGCTATTGAGCCTAAAACAAAAGCTGACGTGGATAAAATGGGTATGGCTTTAGCAAAACTTGCTGAAGAAGATCCAACTTTCCAGGTTAAGACTGATGAGGCTTCAGGACAAACAATTATATCTGGTATGGGTGAGCTTCACCTTGATATTCTTGTAGACCGTATGAGAAGAGAGTTTAAGGTAGAAGTAAACCAGGGTGAACCTCAGGTTGAATATAAAGAGGCATTTACAAAATCTGCTCAACACAGGGAAGTTTACAAAAAACAATCCGGTGGTCGTGGTAAGTTTGCTGATATTGTATTTATTATTGAGCCGGCAGACGAAGGTGTTGTTGGACTTCAGTTTATAAATAACGTAAAAGGTGGTAACGTTCCTAAAGAATATATACCATCTGTAGAGAAAGGTTTCAAAATGGCTATGAAACAAGGTCCTCTTGCAGGATATGAAGTAGATAGCTTGAAAGTTACTTTATTAGATGGTTCTTTCCACCCTGTGGATTCTGATGCACTATCTTTTGAATTAGCGGCAAAAATGGGATATAAAGAATCTGGCCGTGCTGCCGGAGCTGTTATCCTTGAGCCTATAATGAAAATGGAGGTTATTACACCAGAGGA
>JBQGDD010000121.1:0-12007 GCA_052038845.1 Dyadobacter sp.
CCTCTCCATCTTTAGAACCCCTGATTATCTGGATAACCTCATCTATATTATCTGATGCTATAATAAGCCCTTCTAATATATGCGCACGCTCTTCAGCTTTACGAAGGTCATATTTTGTTCTTCTTACGACTACATCGTGCCTGTGTTCTACAAAGTAATGAATAAGGTCTTTCAGGTTTAGCAGCTGCGGCCTTCCTGCCACAAGTGCTATATTGTTAACACTGAATGACGATTGTAGCTGGGTGTATTTGTATAAAGTATTTAAAACTACATTTGGCACGGCATCACGTTTAAGTATATAAACAATACGCATACCTTTCCTGTCAGACTCATCACGTATATTGGCTATACCTTCAATTTTCTTCTCGTTAACCATGTCAGCCGTTTTCTTGATCATGTCGGCTTTATTAACCTGGTACGGAATTTCAGTTACAATTATACATTCCCTGCCGTCAACTTCTTCAAAGTTTACCTTTGCCCTTACAACAATTCTGCCACGCCCTGTTTTAAAGGCTTCGCGCACACCCTCATAGCCATATATAACACCACCCGTTGGAAAATCGGGGGCTTTAACATGGTTAATTAGCTCATCTATTTCAATATCAGTATTATCAATATAAGCAAGTGTACCGTCAATAACCTCTGTAAGGTTATGCGGAGCCATATTGGTAGCCATACCTACTGCAATACCCGAAGCTCCGTTTATTAAAAGGTTAGGCACCCTTGTGGGCATAACAGTTGGTTCCTGTAGGGTATCATCAAAGTTTAACTGAAAATCAACAGTTTCCTTGTCAAGGTCTGCCATAATCTCTTCAGAAATTTTACGCATCCTTGCCTCAGTATAACGCATCGCTGCCGGGCTGTCGCCATCAACAGACCCAAAGTTACCCTGTCCGTCAACTAAAAGATACCTAAGGCTCCATTCCTGTGCCATCCTAACCATTGCGTCATATACAGAAGTATCGCCATGTGGGTGGTATTTACCTAACACTTCACCAACAATCCTTGCAGATTTTTTATGGGCCCTGTTAGAAAGCACCCCCAATTCATTCATTCCATAAAGTACTCTTCGATGTACGGGTTTCAAGCCATCTCTAACATCAGGAAGCGCCCTTGATACAATAACCGACATTGAATAGTCAATGTAGGCTGATTTCATTTCGTCTTCAATGTTAATAGGAATTAACTTTTCTCCTTCAGACATAAGTAGTTATATTAAAATATTATATAGTTTCAAAACGTGCCAATATACGCAATATTATTAGCATTTATAAATCAAAAACTAATATTTTTTGATGTTTTATTAACACTAAAAATGTACAAAACAGTTAATAAAGTAATGCTAAAACATTTTTATTTATGCTCATTTTTTTGTCATTTAGCATGACACTACCTTAAGAGGGGTATGGTTTTTGTAAAATCTTATGTAAATACTTAAATTTACATTATCAAAAGCAGTATTATGGATGATAATTTTTCACCAAGAGTTAAAGACGTAATAACCTACAGCAAAGAAGAAGCTTTAAGGTTGGGTCATGACTTTATTGGTACAGAACATTTAATGCTGGGAATATTAAGAGACGGCAATGGCAAAGCCATATCCATACTTAACAGCATTTCGGTTGATTTAGATCATTTACGCAGAAAGGTAGAGATATTAAGCCCCGCCAATCCTGATGCAGAGCGCAATAACGAGAAAAAGAACCTACATTTAACACGCCAGGCAGAAAGGGCTTTACGGACAACTTTTTTAGAAGCAAAAGTTTTTCAGAGTACCTCTATAAGCACTGCACATTTGCTTTTATGCATATTGCGCAATGAAAATGACCCTACAACCAAATTATTGAACAAGCTAAAAATTGATTACGAACTTGTTAAAGAACAATTTATAAATATGACATCAAACGAAGAAGATTATATGGAAAACCTGCCTAAGGCAGAGTCCTATAACGACGACGCAGGACAGGATGACAGTATGCGAGAAAGCACGTTTAATAATCCTTCTTCCGGAAACAAGCCAAACAAAAAGTCAAAAACGCCTGTTCTTGACAATTTTGGGCGCGACCTGACCGAAATGGCAGAGGAAGGGAAACTTGACCCTGTAGTGGGGCGTGAAAAAGAAATTGAACGTGTATCTCAAATACTGAGCAGAAGAAAAAAGAACAACCCTCTTTTAATCGGTGAACCGGGTGTGGGTAAATCTGCCATTGCAGAAGGTTTAGCACTGCGCATCATCCAGAAAAAAGTATCGCGGATATTATTTAACAAACGTGTTGTAACGCTTGACCTTGCCAGCCTTGTAGCGGGTACAAAATATCGCGGGCAGTTTGAAGAAAGGATGAAAGCAGTTATGAATGAGCTTGAAAAGAATGATGATATCATCCTTTTTATAGATGAGATACACACTATTGTGGGTGCCGGCGGGGCTACAGGTTCGCTGGATGCTTCTAATATGTTTAAGCCTGCCCTTGCAAGGGGTGAAATTCAATGTATTGGGGCTACTACCTTAGATGAGTACAGGCAGTACATTGAGAAAGACGGTGCACTGGAAAGGCGTTTTCAGAAAGTTATGGTAGAGCCTACATCAGTAGAAGAAACTATAACGATACTGAACAACATTAAAAATAAATATGAAGACCACCACAGTGTAACTTACACACAGGAAGCTATTGAGGCGTGTGTAAAACTTACCAACAGGTATATGTCAGAAAGGTTTTTACCGGACAAGGCAATTGATGCGCTTGATGAGGCAGGCTCAAGAGTACACATAACAAATATTAATGTGCCGAAACAGATACTTGATCTTGAAAGGCAGCTTGAAGAAGTACGTGAACACAAAAATTCAGTTGTAAAAAAACAGAAGTATGAAGAGGCGGCAAAACTTCGTGATGATGAAAAGCGTATAGAAAAAGACCTTGCCATAGCACAGGAAAAATGGGAGGAAGACTCTAAAAACAACCGTATTACCGTTACCGAAGATAATGTTGCCGATGTAATATCTATGATGACAGGGATACCTGTAAACCGTATTGCACAAACAGAAAGCAACAAGCTGGCAAAACTGCCGGAACTGATAAAAGGTAAGGTTATTGGACAGGATGAGGCAGTTGGTAAAATTGCTAAATCTATACAAAGAAACCGGGCAGGATTAAAAGACCCTAACAAACCTATAGGTTCATTTATTTTTCTTGGGCAAACAGGGGTAGGTAAAACTCAGCTTGCTAAAGTACTTGCCAGAGAGTTGTTTGATAGTGAAGATGCCCTTGTGCGTATTGATATGAGTGAATACATGGAAAAATTCGCCATATCAAGGCTTGTAGGTGCGCCTCCGGGATATGTGGGCTATGAAGAAGGTGGACAGCTTACAGAAAAAGTGAGAAGAAAACCTTACAGTGTTGTACTTTTAGATGAAATTGAAAAAGCGCACCCGGATGTATTTAATATGCTTTTGCAGGTTCTTGACGACGGTTACCTTACTGACAGTTTAGGCAGGAAAATTGATTTTAGGAACACTATTATAATAATGACATCTAACGTTGGTGCAAGGCAGCTTAAAGATTTTGGACAAGGTGTAGGTTTTGGTACAGCAGCTAAAAAAGCACAGGCAGATGAATATTCTAAAAGTGTTATTGAAAGCGCACTTAAAAAAACATTTGCACCAGAGTTTATAAACCGGGTAGATGATATTATAGTGTTTAACGCTTTAGAAAAAGAGCATATCGATTTAATTATAAATATCGAACTCGAAAAGCTGTATAAGAGAATTAAAGACCTTGGCTATACTATTGCTCTTTCTGATAAGGCAAAAGATTTTATTGCAGAAAAAGGATTTGACAAGCAGTATGGAGCAAGGCCTTTAAAAAGGGCCATTCAGAAATATGTAGAAGACACCCTTGCTGAAGAAATCATTACATCTAAAGTAGCTGGTGGCGATGAGATATTTATGGATCTTGATGAAGATGCCAAAGAGCTTACCGTGACAATTAAAAAAGCGGAAAACCCTGCCAGTTAACAATAAACTGACGAAAATTTAAAATCTCCATAAGGTTTATACCTTGTGGAGATTTTATTTTTTATCCAGCCCAAATAAAAAGCGTGAAATATCTTATACATTTAAAAAAAATAGTAATTTAGATTAGATAATATATTATAAAATGTTTGAGAAAGTAATTGTAGGAAGTGAAGAATGGTGCGCTTTTCCTAAACTGGGCATCCCGGCAATAAAGGCACGTGTAGATTCGGGGGCTAAAACATCTGCCCTTCATGCTATTAACATCAGTCCTTTTCAAAAAGACGGCGAAAACTGGGTAAAATTCGATATTAATCCTATACAGAATAATACTAAAACAGTAATACACTGCCAGGCTCCCCTGGTAGATAAACGTATTGTGAAAAGTTCCAGCGGGTACCGTGAAAAAAGGTATGTTATAAAGGCAGAAATTCAGGTAGGCGATGCACACTGGGATGTTGAACTTACTCTTACCAACCGCGACAGTATGGGTTTCAGGATGCTTTTGGGTCGTGAGGCAATGAGTGGGCGTATTTTAGTTGACCCTGAACAAAAATATCTTTTAGGGCAGCCTACTTTTGAAAAATTAAAGGAATACTATGAAAAGAGTGAAGAAACCAAAAAGGGGCTTCGCATAGGGCTTTTAGCCAGTAATCCTGACCTATACAGCAATAAGCGTATTATGGAAGCGGGTGAAATGAGAGGGCATGAAATGCACTTTCTTAACCTTAAGTACTGTTACATGAAACTGGATGCTGATACCCCCGAAATTCATTACAGGGGTGGCAGGGTATTAAATGATTTTGATGCAGTTATACCACGTATCCGACCAAGTATGACGTTTTATGGCTGCGCGCTTACACGCCATTTTGAGGCATTGAAAGTTTTTTGCCTTAACTCTTCTTCTGCCATTAGCCAGTCAAGAGATAAACTGTACTCACTTCAATTACTATTAAACAGCGGTGTGGACATCCCTACAACAGGTTTTGCCAACTCCCCACTTGATACTAATGACCTAATTAAAATGGTAGGCGGTTCTCCGCTTATTGTTAAGCTGTTAGAAGGTACACAGGGCAAAGGCGTAGTACTTGCTGAAACAAAAAAAGCTGCCGAAAGTGTTATTAACGCTTTTAAGAGCCTTAATGCAAACATATTGGTTCAGGAGTTTATTAAAGAGGCTAACGGTAAAGATATAAGGTGTTTTGTAATTGATGGCAAGGTAGTAGCTTCCATTCAGCGTGAGGCATTGCCGGGAGAGTTCAGGGCTAATATTCACCTTGGCGGAACAGCATCGGTAATTAAAGCAACTGCCGAAGAGAAAAAAATTGCTATAAAAGCTGCAAAGGCTATGAACCTTAAAGTAGCCGGTGTAGATATTATCCGTTCGTCTAAAGGGCCGTTACTCCTTGAGGTAAACTCATCTCCTGGGCTTGAAGGAATAGAAGGGGCTACTGAAAAAGATATAGCTGGTGAAATGATACGTGCCATAGAAAAAAACTTTAAAATGAATTTAAAGACAAATAGTGAAGAGTAGTTGATTGGCAAAATACAAAATAGGAATAGTTGTAAAAGAAAGAATATGAAATTAACTCTACAAATACTAATGCTGTCTTTAATTAGCTTTTATTCTTTTGGGCAGGATTCAATAGTTTGTTCGAATTATAAAAACGGCACGTTTAAATTAACCGACCCGCAGTCTAAAAAGGTATGTATAATAACCCGGAAAGATAACGTGCAGACCGAAAGAATTCAGGATAGTGATGAAGTATATGATTTTAATATTACCTGGATTGATGATTGTACTTATACAGTTACACCAACTGCTTCAACCGCGAGCAGAAATAAGGAAATGCTGAAACTTGGCACAATGACTGTAGCCATAACACCCGCAACAGATACAACATACGTACAGTCTATAAGGGTAGCAAACAGCCCAAAATTCAGGAGAAAGGATACTGTTTATATAGTAGAACGCCAAGAGAATAAGGACAAAAGAACAGAAGAAAATATAGAGGATTAAATATTACTTTTAGAATATTTTAATCTGTTTATACATAAAATTTATATTTTAATTATAAAAGGCATTACCAAAAATAATATACCTTTAAATATATAATTAAAATTAAAAAATGAATCTCATACTATCCATAGAGTTATTACTTTGCTATGCTGTTTTAATTGCGTATTTTATTAAGATAATTAATCCGCAGTTACTATATACTTCGGTACCCAACAAGGCTACCACAGGTATATTTGATGCAATTTTTGGCTTGCTTTCTGCAGATGGAGAGCTGGATGACAGTAAAAGTACAGAAGAAAAAGCAGCAACAGATAACGAAGAAAAAGAGTATGTACTTGAGGGTAAGTTGGAAGCCGATGAATTGGTTAACTACCTGACTGAAGCTAATTATAAAGAAACTGATTTTACTGACCTTGAAATAGATATACTTGAAAACACGAAGATTTTATGTAACTATGAAGATTGGGCTTATAAAGATGTTTACTCTTTAAAAAACAGCAGGCTGTTGGTTTTTTTTCCTAAAGTTGTAATCCCTAAAGATGTGCGCAGTACACATTATACGGAGTATCGTCTGATGCTTTGGATGAAAATTGACAATTATGCAGGGCGTTATTATTTTTGGGACAAAAACTCCGGGAAACATTTTAATGACAGAATACGCACTAATGATGATATTCGCCTTACAAATTATAACTCCCTTACATTGCAACAGGGTGGTGACCACGACATTATAAAAAGTATTGCAGAGAAATTTGATAATGAACCAAACCTTGAAATTGAGATAGAAGACGACGATCTATTTATAAAAGTTTCGGGAACACCTAATTTAGAAGATTTTAAACGGATAGAAAAAATACTTAATACTATAAATGACTAAGTATCTTAATTATTGGTTAAGATTAAATGGTACTGCTTTAGTAAACTCGTTATATATGTTAATCCTATTCGGTATTGATTTACCTAATACATTACCATCAAAATCTATAGCATAGTTTTCTTTATACACAATCTCAAAATCTGTAGAGTCTTTTACTTTCGTCAGTTTTGTAGTATATCTGTAAACTGTTTCTGAAACTTTAATACTGTCTTTTTTAAATGTATAAATTACAGATATCTGCCCTGAACACTGGTAGATATTTATTTTGCTTTTTGATATGTATCCATTTACATAGCTTACCTCTGCCCCTGCCCCTTCCGTACTGACATCATCTATATTATAACTAATAATAGTATCTTTACTTGTAGAATCTTTAAAAACTTTATAGTTTGTAATTACATCTCTGTTTTTTCCACAGCAGATAAATAAGATACATGATAGTAAATAAAATACTCTTTTCATTTAAAGATATTTTATACTATTTTTTTAATAACCCGTAGTTTATGGGTATGCCTGCTGGTATCTACATTATATATACCCAAGTGATCTAACCTGTCAATGCGCACTTTGCCATGCCCGTGTATAATGTAGTTGTTCTCCATAATAATACCTACATGGATAATAGCACCTTCTTCGTTATCAAAAAAGGCAAGGTCACCAGGCTCGCTTTCTTCAATAAAGCTGAGTGCTTCTCCCTGTGTAGCCTGTTGCGATGCATCGCGCATTAATTTATAACCATTTAGTTTATACACCATTTGTGTAAAACCGGAACAATCTATACCAAAAGGTGTTTTGCCCCCCCAAAGGTAAGGAGCGTTTAAATACATAAAAGCTGTTCTGAGTAAATTGCTTTTGTTAAGAACACCTGTAGTTTTTAAACCTTCAAATGCAAAACTTTCGGTATTAATACCTGAATGGCTTAAAAATGACAGCGAAGACCCTATGGCAATAGGCATAAGCTGGTTATTTGGTGTAGTAATATATTCAATTAAATCGGCATTTAATACCGCAGGTGCAGTTTCGAGGTGTTGGTAGTAATCTCCGCTTATGCTTTTGTACTGTTTATTATCTATCCAGCCTACATAGTCATCATAAGCCAGTTCTATACGCGACCATTTTTGCTGCTTCTCTAAAATTTTAAAATGCTCACCAAATAATACCTGAGAAGTCATTTCACTCCTGTCACTTGGCTCAAGGCGTAAGGGTACAATAGCAAGGTTACAAATGCCAAACATTATACAAAATTGGTTATGTTGTAAATTTATGCTTTTATATAAATAAAAAAGCGTTGTTTCTGTCAGAACCACAAATATAGCGGTTAATTACAGAAGCAACGCTAAATATTACAGGCTATTTAACATAGTTAATAACACCTGTTGTTTAAAAGTCTGGTTTGCCGCAGGTGCCAGTTAAGCTCTTTCAATAACAATGGCAGATGCACCACCGCCGCCATTACATATAGCTGCAGCCCCTGTTTTAGCATTGTTTTGCTCAAGCACATTTATAAGTGTAACTATAATTCTTGCTCCTGAACATCCAAGAGGATGACCTAAAGAAACAGCTCCGCCATTTACGTTTACTTTGGCTGCATCAAGACCAAGAATTTTTGAGTTTGCAATTCCCACAACAGAAAACGCTTCATTAAATTCAAAAAAGTCAACATCATCTTTAGTAATTCCTGCTTTATCAAGCGCTTTTGGCAGTGCTTTGGCAGGCGATGTTGTAAACCATTTAGGCTCCTGTTCAGCATCAGCATAACCTTTAATATAGGCAAGAGGCTTAATACCAAGTTCATTTGCTTTTTCTTCGCTCATTAATATCAGTGCGGCTGCACCATCATTAATAGTAGAAGCGTTTGCTGCCGTAACAGTACCTTCTTTAGTAAATACTGCATTTAAAGCAGGTATTTTATCAAGTTTTACATTTGTATATTCTTCATCTTTAACCACCATTACAGGCTCTCCCCTGCGTTGTGGTACTGCTACAGGAACAACCTCGTTGTCAAATTTACCTTCGTCCCATGCGCGTGCAGAACGCTGGTATGATTCAACTGCAAATTTATCCTGCTCTTCGCGGGATATATTATATTCTTTTGCGCACTCATCTGCACATACACCCATTGCATTATTATCATAAGCATCGGTAAGTCCGTCTTTCTGCAAACCATCTATCATAGTTGCTGATCCAAATTTATTACCGTTTCTCATGTGTACGTAATGAGGTATAAGGCTCATGTTTTCCATACCTCCGGCAATTATAACATCAGCATCGCCACACATAATGCTTTGCGCACCCTGCATTACTGCTTTCATCCCAGATGCACATACTTTATTTACAGTAGTAGCTACTACACTATCCGGTAAGCCTGCATATTTAGATGCCTGCCTTGCCGGAGCCTGCCCTACGCCCGCCTGTACTACATTTCCCATAAGCACCTCATCTACAAGGTTTGCATCAAGGTTAATTTTTTCCATAGCACCTTTAATAGCTGCTGCACCAAGCTGTGGGGCTGTAACTGTAGATAAACCACCCATAAAGCTGCCTATAGGTGTACGGGCTGCCGAAACTATAACTACTTTTTTATTCATGACTGAGTTTTATATTTTAGATTATGTTGCGAATTTAATGAATTTTAATACGTTATAAAATAATATCTTCAAAATTAAAGATTCGTAACGCTGTATTGTTACATATTAAGTAAAGGATACCAAAACATGGAAACTCAGGCCAAATTATAAGTACTTCGCTTTATAACATAACTTTTTTGCTATACAAACATATAATTTTACTAAGAATGTTAAGTATATAGTTTATGGCTGTTATAGCATACCTGTTTAGCATAGTAGTGGTTGCAATGTTTATTGCCTCTTTATATTTTATAAAAGTAATTATTAAAAGAAACAGGTAAAATTCAATTTTATAAAACTAAAGTATAATTCTGTAAGTCAGCTTATATTATGATACTTACATTTACTGTGATAGATTAATTAAGTTTCATATAAATCATTTAGGTTGTTTTATAACGATATTATCTGTCGTAATAACTTAGCCGCCTTGCAATATTGCCAGGCGGTTTTTTATTGCTAATAGTAATCACCTGATAATAAAAAATCTCCGGCTTTATATGAGCCGGAGATTTGTGTAAAATTATATTTATATTGGCATCTATGCCTTGATTTCTCTTGTAAGCCAGCCTCTTTTGCTTGCTGTTGCAATTGCATAAGGTGCAATCCAAAACAACCCGAATGTGTACATTAAGCTATACGAATATGCCCATACAGATTCTGAAAAATTATATCTTTTTGTGTAGAATAATACCGGAAAGCTGGATATAATCAATATACTTGCAAGTGTAGAGCTGATAAACAGTAACGGATGCGTAGCTATAAAAATTAACATCATTACAATTACAGGATAGGTCATAATCAGTTTAATCCACTGGTCTGTAAAGAGCAAACGTGTTCCTAACTTAGATCCTTTTCTAAAATCGGTAAATATATATTTACCCATCATTATGTTTTCCCTAACATTACTTCTTGCCCACCTGATAAACATTTTATATAAACCTGTATAATGTTCAGGAACGTTAGTAAGTACATAAGCATCTCTCTGAAACAGTACATGGTATCCCTGCCTTAATATCATATTTGTCATGGCACGGTCTTCACCAATATCAGACGGCTGTCCCATAAAAGTCTGGTTAATCCACTCATCAAGACAGGCAAACACAGCCTTGCTCCTGTATGCTGAAAGTGCCCCCGGTGTACATAGCACAGAGCCTAATACACTCTCTACCGAACGTATAAACTCAAAACTCAATACAAAGCTAACATTCAGCATTTTAGGTATTATACTGTTTTTAGTATTGTTAAGCACCTGTACATTACCTGCCACTGCACCACATTTTTCATCAACAATAAATGGGCTTACTAAGTTTTTTAAAGTATCCGGTTTTACTACAGAGTCACTATCAACAGTTACAAAAACTTCTCCTGTACCTAATTTAAACCCACGGTACAAAGCGTGCCTTTTACCCATATTTTTAGGCTGCTGATATATTGAAACCCTATCGCCCAATTGTTTTTTTGCATACTGCATCCAGTACCATGTATCGTCTTTACTTCCATCGTCTATGGCAAGCAGTTGCAATTTTTCTTCAGGATAATCGCTATTAGCTAAACTAAGTAATGTTTCCCATACCTGTTTTCCTTCATTATAAGCAGGTACAATTACTGTACAGGTAGGCAGCTCTTCATTACTAACAGATTTTATTGGCTTATATTTAAAATATAAGTACAGGTTGTAAACAAAAAAGCATGCTTTAAACAACACCAAGAAAGCAGTAACACCAAGTAAAGAAAGACCCCAGCCGGATTTAATCCTGTCAACATTGACTTGGTAAAACTCAGGCTGAAACTCATATACAAGAAACATTCCTAATGCCATCAGTATAAAAGTTGCTAAAAGAACTATGTATGGCCTGGAATTCTGAATTTTTTCGGAAATGTTTTTATTTAAAAAACTTTCTACTGAAACATCTTCATTAATAACTTCTTCATTAGAAGAGTACATTGGCTTAGAGATAATTGTTTCGCTTTTCATATTTGAATACTTATTGGGTTCTTATAATGGCTTACATTATCAATAATTAATAAATTGTAAGCATAATCTATAAGACAACCCGTATGCCACAATAAAAAACTTAATGAATTCAGGGGTTTACAGCATATATCAACAAAATAACATGTAGAATTTTCCACAAAAAAGTTCTCAATTCCCCATTATGGGTAAATAATATAGCTGACTTTATTATAATGTGGCAGATAGAAGACATAAGCGATATACATGACACAATGTTTACAAAAAACAAGGCTAGTTTTTATTTATGTGTTGTAATTTAGCCATGCTAAAATTTCTGTGTAACAAACAGCAATTTAAACCGTCTATATGCCGTTAGCTTAGCAACCATCAATCAAAATAACAAATAATCAAAAAATGCTTCTACAATTACGAGGTTACTTTACTATAGTCTTCCTGCTTTCATTTTTAACAGCTTCAGCGCAGCAAAAATTTACGCTAAGCGGCACAATTTCAGACAGCA
>JBQGDD010000122.1:0-4599 GCA_052038845.1 Dyadobacter sp.
ATAATAATGTAAAATACTATAAACTGTTTAATATAAAAGATAATAAAGCACTTATAATTACAGCGGGAAGGAGATCTGCTTTTGGAGAAAATGAGTCTAAATTTCTTGTTTTTTCAAGAAACGGTAATGTGCGAAAGTTTATTATTAATAGATCAAACAATATTATACAAGAAATAGATGTATCAATTCAAGTGTCAGAAATTTATAATGAGTTCCTAAACAACTGCATAAATAAAGAGTCACTAGATCTTGATGTAAAGAAACTCATAAAACGAGAAAAAAATATAATTATCTTAGACGCACCAAGTGATTACTTCACTATATATCAACGGAATAAAGAACTGAATTTTCACTCTTACGCTACCGATAACTATATAAGCAATAAATATGCTGGCTGGGAAGAAAAGCAAAAACTTCTATTTTTAATAAAGAAATTCACTGATACTTTTAATAATTAGAAAAATTGGTGTATCCTTTTTTTGGTGAAATAAATAGTTGCCCTGAATTAATGTAACCTACAGCACATCTTAATCTAACTATACCAAATGCTAATATAAAAAACCAACTTTTATAGTTATCTTTGCGTCCTTATTATAATATTTATTAACAATATACCTATGATCCACAGTGACCATAATGTAGAAGAGATAGGAGATAACCATATCGCTACAAGTGCAGAAACACCACTAAGAAAAGATGCATTTGATATTACAGATGATGAGAAAATTGAATCTATAAAAAAAGATGTAGAAAGCATACTTAATACGCTTGGGATGGATCTTACGGATGACAGCCTTAAGGGAACTCCAAACCGTGTAGCGAAAATGTTTGTAAAAGAAATTTTTGGCGGGCTAAACCCCGGTAAAAAGCCAAGTTCCTCTACTTTTGAAAACAAGTATAAATATGGTGAAATGCTTGTTGAAAAAAACATTACCCTTTACTCTACCTGCGAGCATCACCTGCTGCCTATAGTAGGGCGGGCTCACGTGGCTTATATTTCTAACGGCACTGTAGTAGGGTTATCTAAAATGAACCGTATTGTAGATTATTTTGCAAAAAGGCCACAGGTACAGGAAAGGCTGACCATGCAAATTGTTGAAGAACTAAAAAAAGTGCTTAACACCGAAGATGTTGCCTGTGTTATAGATGCAAAACACCTTTGTGTTAACTCCAGAGGAATAAGAGACATTGAGAGCAGCACAGTTACTTCAGAATTTGGTGGTAAATTTAAAAATGAAAACGTAAGGAAAGAGTTTTTAGATTATATTAAGCTCGACACACAATTTTAATATACCCTTGGTTCAAATAATCAACATATTATTATGCATTTATACCAAAATCAGCAATTAAAAATATATAATTCACTTACAGGCGAAAAAGAAATTTTCACTCCTATACATGAGGGTAGCGTGGGCATGTATGTATGCGGCCCTACCGTTTACAGCAATGTACATTTAGGAAACTGCAGGACTTTTATATCTTTTGATTTGGTATTCAGGTATCTTAAACATTTAGGATACAAAGTACGGTATGTCCGTAATATAACTGATGTAGGCCATATAGAAGACGATGCTGATGAAGGCGAAGACAAAATAGCTAAAAAGGCACGTATAGAAAAACTGGAGCCTATGGAAATTGTTCAGCAGTATTCGGTAGATTTCCATCAGATACTGGAGCTGTTCAATAACCTGTCACCCAGCATAGAACCAACTGCTACAGGTCATATTATAGAGCAGATTGAAACTATAAAGCAGATTATAAATAACGGTTACGCGTATGAGTCTGACGGGTCTGTTTACTTTGATGTAAAAAAGTTTAATGAAACAAACCATTACGGAAAGTTAAGCGGAAGGAATATTGATGATATGCTTGCCAATACCCGCGACCTTTCGGGTCAGTCTGAAAAAAGAAACCCACAGGACTTTGCTTTATGGAAAAAAGCAGAGCCACAGCATATAATGCGCTGGCCCTCGCCCTGGGGCGATGGTTTCCCTGGCTGGCATCTGGAGTGTACATCTATGAGTACAAAATACCTTGGTAACCATTTTGACATACACGGTGGCGGTATGGACTTAAAGTTCCCTCATCACGAGTGCGAAATAGCCCAAAACGAAGCCTGTACAGGACAGTCTCCGGTTAATTACTGGATGCATGCCAATATGCTTACGCTTAACGGCAAAAAAATGTCTAAATCAACAGCGAATAATATATTGCCCCGCGAAATTTTTTCGGGTAATAATGTTGTACTTAGCAAAGCCTTCAGTCCTTCTGTATCACGCTTTTTTATGCTTCAGGCACATTACCGCAGTATTCTTGATTTTTCTAACGATGCTATTTTAGCAGCCGAAAAAGGTTTTAACCGGCTTATGGAGGCTTTAGAAAACAGCAATAGCATAAACACCGGTTCTACATCATCTTTAGATATCAGTGCATGGAAACAACGTTGCTATGATGCCATGAATGATGATTTTAACAGCCCAATACTTATTGCAGAACTTTTTGAGGGTGTGCGCTATATAAACCTGCTTAAAGATGGCAAGGAAACAATAACTTCAGGCGATTTAGAGCTACTTACCAAAACAATGAGTGCTTTTATATTTAATGTACTTGGTCTTAAAAAAGAGACAGAAGCTACAGGAGATAATGATAAACTTGAAGGCGTTGTTAATATGCTTATAAGCATGAGAAACGAAGCCCGTGCCAATAAAAACTTTGCATTATCTGACGAAATAAGGGATAAACTTAAAATATTGGGCATAGAAATTAAGGATACTAAAGAGGGTACTACTTTCTCACTTTCTTAAACTACTGTAATTGAAACTAAAAAGGATAATTACATATCCGTTTATACTTCTCATCCGGTTTTACCAGGGTGCCATATCACCTTTTACGCCTTCTGCGTGCCGCTTCTCCCCCACCTGTTCCCAGTATGCAGTAGAAGCACTGCAAACACATGGGCTTTTTAAAGGAAGCTGGCTCAGTATCAAAAGGATAGTGAGATGCAACCCCTGGGGAGGAAAAGGCTATGACCCCGTACCTAGAAAATGTACACATGAACATTAATGTGTTTTTTTATTGATAGTCATGTTCATTTATTTAATTTTACCAAACTAATAAAGCTTACTAATGATATTACCTGCACTAAGTACTATATGGAATCCGTCTGAAGGGATAGACTTTGGTTTTTTTATGTTGCGTTTTTACAGCCTTACCTGGGTTTTTGCCTTTGGACTTGGCTGGTATATAATGAAATATATTTATATACGTGAAAACGAATCAATGGAAAAACTGGATAAATTATTTATCTATACTTTGATTGCCACAATGATAGGTGCACGTTTAGGGCACGTGATATTTTACCAGCCTGAGCTATTTAGTCAGGATCCTGTTAATGTTTTCCTGCCTTTCAGGCTAAACCCTGAGTTTGAGTTTACAGGCTTCGCAGGGCTTGCCAGCCATGGCGCGGCTATAGGTATTATACTTACTATGATATACTACAGCAGAAAAGTTATTAAACGTCCGATATTATGGATGCTGGATAGGGTAGTTATACCCGTGACAAGCGGTGGCATTTTTATACGTTTGGGCAACTTTATAAACTCTGAAATACTGGGCAGCGAAACTACCAAAGATACCGCGACTGCTGTTAAATTTGTAAGAGGTGAAGACTGGTTAGGTAAACGTGAAGTGATACGCGTTACAGGAGAGCAGGATTACAATAAGGCCTACAATATGATACAGCATGACCCAAGGTTTGCTGATATACTTGAAAAAATACCCTACAGGCACCCGGCACAGTTATATGAAGCTGTTTGTTACATTTTTGTATTTGCCATCATATTTTATATGTACTGGAAAACAGATGCAAGAAAAAAGCACGGACTTATATTCGGGGTATTCCTTGTGCTGTTATGGACTGTGCGTTTTGTTGTAGAATTTGTTAAGCAAAGTCAGGGTGGTTTTGAAGGAGAAAACCCTTTACTACTTACCGGGCAATGGCTGAGCATACCTTTTATACTGGCAGGTTTTTACCTGATATTTACTGCAAAAAACAGAACTGAGACTTTGTAAGTAATTACTATATTTAGCATTATAAAAAAGGGTTTGATAAGTATATTTTATCAAACCCTTTTTATTAGTTTATCATTTCAACAAACTCATCTTCACTAATAATAGCAATGCCCAGTTTATTAGCTTTTTCCAGTTTGGCAGGGCCCATATTATCTCCGGCAATTACATAATCTGTTTTAGAGGATATTGAACTCCCTACTTTACCTCCGTTATCTTCAATGGCTTTTTTAAGTTCATCTCGGGAGAATTTTTCAAAAACACCCGATACTACAAAGGTTTTACCAGCCAGCTTATCACTAACCGATGTATCGGCAATATCTGTAGCTTCAAGCTGTACGCCATATGCCTTAAGTCTTTCGATAATTTTACGGTTTTCTTCATTTTCAAAAAAGTCGACAACACTTTGCGCAATCCTCTCGCCTATTTCATCTACAAGAATCAAATCCATTAACGATGCATTAGCGAGGTTATCGATGCTCTTATAATGCCTGGCGAGTTTTTTAGCAACCGTTTCACCTACATATCTTA
>JBQGDD010000123.1:0-2294 GCA_052038845.1 Dyadobacter sp.
CTGTCAGCTATTTCGTGAAAACGAAAACACAGGCGACCTTATCCTTGATAATAATGACCTAGAGCGTGAAAGGGGTATTACCATTACTTCTAAAAACGTTTCTGTTTCCTATAAAGGGACAAAAATTAATATTATAGATACTCCCGGTCACGCCGATTTTGGTGGAGAGGTTGAACGTGTACTTAACATGGCTGATGGGGTATTGTTATTGGTAGATGCTTTTGAAGGGCCTATGCCGCAAACCCGTTTTGTATTGCAAAAAGCGATTGACCTTGGACTTAAACCATGTGTTGTTGTAAATAAAGTTGATAAGGAAAACTGTACTCCTGAAGAGGTACACGAAAAAGTGTTTGACCTTATGTTTGAACTTGGTGCGGAAGAGTGGCAGTTAGATTTTCCTACTGTATATGGTTCGGCTAAGCAAAACTGGATGTCTGATGACTTTAGAAATAAAACTGAAAATATAGAGCCGTTACTTGATATGGTACTGGAGCACATCCCTGCACCAAAAGTATCTGAAGGTACACCTCAAATGTTAATAACCTCGTTAGACTTTTCAAGTTTTACAGGGCGTATCGCTATAGGACGTTTACAGAGAGGTGTGCTGAAAGAGGGGATGAATATATCTCTTGTAAAGCGTGACGGAAAAATTATAAAGTCTAAAATAAAAGAGCTTCATACTTTTGAAGGTCTTGGAAGGCTTAAAGTGGCAGAAGTTGTTGCCGGTGATATTTGTGCTATTGTAGGTTTAGAAGGTTTTGAAATTGGTGATACTGTAGCTGATTTTGAAAATCCTGAAGCACTTACTTCAATCGCAATCGATGAGCCTACAATGAGTATGCTTTTCACAATTAACGATTCGCCATTTTTTGGTAAAGAAGGTAAGTTTGTAACCTCAAGGCACATTAAAGACAGGTTAGCAAAAGAACTTGAAAAAAACCTTGCTTTAAGGGTACAGGATACTGACAGTGCTGATAAATTTATGGTTTTTGGGCGTGGTGTACTTCACTTATCTGTACTTATTGAAACTATGAGGAGAGAAGGTTACGAACTGCAAATAGGACAGCCACAAGTTATTATAAAAGAAATTGACGGTAAAAAATGTGAGCCTATAGAGGAGCTTACTATTGACTTACCTGAAAATCTTTCGGGCCGTGCCGTAGAGTTTGTAACAATGCGTAAAGGTGAAATGCTTAGCATGGAACCTAAAGGCGAGCGTATGATAGTTAAATTCCTTATTCCTTCAAGAGGTATTATAGGCTTAAGAAACCAGTTGCTTACAGCTACTGCGGGTGAAGCTATCATGTCGCACAGGTTCCTGGAATATCAACCATTTAAAGGAGAAATACCTGGACGTTTAAGTGGTTCGCTTATTTCTATGGAAAATGGTAAGGCAATTCCTTACTCTATTGATAAGTTACAGGACAGGGGTAAATTCTTTGTTGACCCTAACGAAGATATTTATGAAGGACAGGTAATTGGTGAAAACTCACGTGGTGATGATATGACGATAAACGTAACAAAAACTAAAAAGCTTAGTAACGTACGTTCATCTGGTGCTGATGATAAAGCAAGAATTATTCCTGCAATTAAATTCTCTCTGGAAGAAGCGTTAGAGTATATACAGAAAGACGAATATGTAGAGGTTACACCTAAAAGCCTTCGTCTAAGAAAAATATACTTAAGTGAAACCGACAGGAAGCGTTTTAAAATAGCATAATAATTGTTTGATATATAATAAATAAGCCCCGCAATTGCGGGGCTTATTATTGATAGATATATGATTTATCTTATCATGCTAAAATGCCCTTTTACAACTCTTCCGTCCTGTAATTCTATAACATACCAGTAATCTGTTGCAGGTAATTTATATCCGTTTAACATACCATTCCATCCTGTACCTTTCGGATCTACTTTAGCGAGCAGTTTTCCGTATCGGTCTAAAACATAAATATTTGAATTTTCATAAAACTCAGAGTTTATTCCGGTTATTTTCCAGGTTTCATTTATGCCATCGCCATTCGGCGTAAAAAACTTAGGTATTTGCAATACAGCAATTTGTTGTGAGGTAATACCGCATCCATTACTGTCATACACATAAACTGTATGGATGCCGGGGGCAACATTTTCAAAATGGTTAGACACCTGCCATGGACCATCAGGCTTATCAAGGCTATACATATAAGTCGTGGTAACATTGCTTGCAGGTGCTGCATAAACTGTTACAGTATTGTTATCCTGCAGGTCATTTACCACAACATTGCTTATAACAGCTGCATCAGATGGAACAACTG
>JBQGDD010000124.1:0-1795 GCA_052038845.1 Dyadobacter sp.
TTGCAATTCTAAAACATATTTTTTTGCTGCAAATATGTAATTTTACGGTATGGAAGCACCTTTAGCAGAACGCATACGCCCACAGTCTTTATCAGAATATATAAGCCAGCAGCATTTGGTAGGCCCGGCAGGCTCCTTAACCCACCAAATAGCACGGGGCATTATTCCCTCATTAATATTGTGGGGACCTCCCGGCACCGGTAAAACAACGCTGGCGCAAATTATGGCGCAGGAGTCTAAACGCCCTTTTTATATTTTAAGCGCAATTAATTCGGGGGTAAAAGAAGTTCGTGATGTTATCGAAAAAGCCAAGCAAAGCGGAGGCTTATTTACCGCTAAAAACCCTATCCTTTTTATTGACGAAATACACCGTTTCAGCAAGTCGCAGCAGGACTCTTTATTAGCAGCGGTAGAAAAAGGCTGGGTAACCCTTATAGGTGCTACTACAGAAAACCCGAGCTTTGAAGTTATCCCGGCATTGTTGTCAAGATGTCAGGTATATGTACTCAATCCATTTTCACGTGAAGACCTTGAAGCTCTACTGCATCGTGCCATGAAAACAGATGAAGTATTAAAACAAAAAGATATTCAGCTAAAGGAAATAGAAGCACTACTACGTCTTTCAGGTGGCGACGGAAGAAAACTGCTTAATATTTTTGAACTGGTTATTAATGCTACCGAAGGTGACACTATAGAGATTACTAACGATAAAGTAATGCAGCTTGCCCAAAAGTATACCGTATTGTATGATAAAACAGGCGAGCAGCATTATGATATAATTTCGGCATTTATAAAATCGATGCGGGGCAGCGACCCTAACGGGGCGGTGTACTGGCTTGCCCGAATGATAGAGGGTGGTGAAGACTTAAAGTTTATAGCCCGCCGTATGCTGATACTTGCATCGGAAGATATTGGGAATGCTAACCCTACCGCCCTTATAATGGCAAACAATACTTTTCAGGCAGTGGCTACAATCGGCTATCCTGAATCGAGGATATTACTTAGCCAGTGTGCTGTATATTTAGCTACTTCGCCTAAAAGTAATGCCAGTTACATGGCTATAGGCAAAGCACAGCAGTTAGTTAAGCAAACAGGCGATTTGCCTGTGCCGCTTCACTTGCGTAATGCACCTACTAAGCTAATGAAGGAATTGGGCTACGGCGATGAATATAAATACTCGCACGATTATGCCAATAACTTTGCCGAACAGGAATTTTTACCTGACGAAATAGCCAATACAAAACTGTATGACCCAGGAAATAATTCAAGGGAAAATTCAACACGAGAGTTTCTTAAAAATCGATGGAAGAATAAATATGGATATTAAAATTTAATATCCAATTTTTCAGATACTAATTTATCGTCCTTATAGTACTCAAAAAACCACTCGCTGCCTTTTTTAAACACAACGCCATTTTTAGTTTCAGATACCGCTGTATAGCTGTCAGCCTGAGAAGTACGGTATATTTTTAATACCACTTTAGGTGTAGCATCTACCAGTTGGTAGCCATTTGCTATCGGCTGTGCAAAAAGCCTGTTTTCATTAACTACCTCAACAGGTTTGGTAGTATTTTTATTATCTGAAAGAGAAGTAACATTGGTAGCACTTTCATTGCCTGAATATTTATAGTTAAGCGCTTTTACAGATTCTGATGCTCCCCTAAGTGCCTCATAATAGGCTTTCTTTAATTCCTTTTCTTTACTGCTGCCTATTTTAGATTTAAATACTTCCTGGTTTTGGCAGTCCCTTAATACAATTGAAAGGTTGGTTCTCAAAAATCCTGATTCTTTCACA
>JBQGDD010000125.1:0-4288 GCA_052038845.1 Dyadobacter sp.
GACCTGCCTTAGGTATAACAAATATCGAACCTTCGGGAAAAAGGTTCCGGGATTTATGACATTTAAAAACGGTGTATTATTTATTTTTGTATTGCTGTGCCAGTTTGCTTTGGCGCAAAATGACTCTATTGTACAGCTTGAAGAAGTCATTATCAGCGATACGCAGCTTCGGGATTTTTCCGATACCCAATCTGTTTTAAAACTGTCAGATTCACTTATAAAAAGGAATCCTGCGTCCCTCACATCAGTATTAGCCTACAATTCGGTTATTTATTTTAAGGAAAACGGCTTGGGTATGGTATCTTCTCCCTCATTCAGGGGTACTACTGCACAACAGACCGCCGTAATATGGAACGGTATCAATATTAACTCGCAACTTAACGGACAAACCGATTTTAATACCTTAAACGCCCGCGATTTTAATACCGTCACGGTAAGGGCAGGGGGCGGCAGCGTTATTTACGGCAGCAGTGCCATAGGTGGCAGCATCCACCTGGATAATAAGTTGGCTTTTTCAAAAGGCATTACCAATACACTGTTTATTAACTATGGTAGTTTTAACACGCTTGGGGCAAACTACAATTTAAAAGCCTCTACAGAAAAATTCAGCACCGATGTTACCATAAGCAGGAACAGTTCAGATAATGACTATGAATACATAGGCTGGGATATTAAAAATGAAAATGGGCAATACCACAATACAAGTATTAATGCAGCCTTTGCTTACAAGCTGGATGCTAAAAATATGCTCAGGCTTTACAGCTTTGCTTTTGATGGCAGCAGAAATTTTTCGCGTACCCTGGCAGCACCATCCCGCAGTAAATATGAAGATTTTAATACCCGAAATTTAATTGAGTGGACAGGGAATTATAATAAGTTTACTTCTCGCCTTAAAGCAGCCTACCTTACCGAAGAGTACAAATATTTTGAGAATCACGCTACTGAAAATTATACTTATGGTGATGTAAAAACCTATTTGGCACGGTACGATTTAATATATGATGTTTCCAATAGAATAAAACTGAATACTATTATTGACTATATGGTTAATGAAGGAAAAGGCTCTGATATTGAAAACCAAAAGCGAGAGATAGCATCAGGTAGCCTGTTAATGAAGCATTACGTTACCAAAGGTTTTCAGTATGAATTTGGTGTTCGGAAAGAAATTACCAATGCGTATGAAAGTCCCTTACTTTTTTCTCTCGGTTCTAAATACAGCGTTGCCCGATTTTACAATATAAAACTTAATGCTTCCCGAAACTTCAGGATACCCACCTTTAATGACCTGTACTGGCAGGGTAGCGGTAACCCAGACCTTAAACCTGGAAGTTCTTACCAAGCTGAAATTGGTAATGAGTTCCTTTTTAAAAACACCACGGTAACCGTTACGGGCTATTACATCAAGCTAAGAGATATGCTTCGCTGGATTCCGGTTAATAACCTTTGGCGACCGGAAAATGTGGGCAGGGTAAATACTTATGGATTAGAATCTATACTAAACTGGAAGAAGAAAATAGGGGAGAGCCATATAGAACTTACAGGTACGTATGCTTATACCATATCGAGAGAAGAGGGGAGCATAAACCAACTTATTTATGTGCCATTTCATAAAGGTACAGCCGCAGCAACATATTCTTATAAAAACATATCAGCATATTACCGCAACTTATATAATGGAGAGGTATTCTTTACGTCAGATAATCAGTCATCGATAGATGCTTATCATGTATCTGACGTTGGCGTTGAATATCATTTTAAATTATTGCAGGGATTGGATGTGGGCGCGCAGGTACAAAACCTTTTTAATAAAGCATATCAAAACGTAAACATGAGGCCACTGCCCGGCAGAAACTATACTATGTATCTTAATTTTAAATTCTAACACTATATGAAACTTAACAAACTATTTTTAACAGCAATCGCAGGAGCTATGTTCCTTACATCGTGTAGCAATGATGACGATTCAGCAGGACCGGGTATTGTTGTACCGCAGGGGGAATATGAAAATGGCGTTTTTATCCTTAACGAAGGTGGTTTTGGGCAGGGTAATGCTTCTGTGTCTTTCCTTTCGAACGATATGGAACTTCAGAACAATATTTTTGCAACGGTAAATTCAAATGCTATACTTGGCGATACAGGTCAGGATATTGGTCTGCATGGCAATTTTGCCTATGTAGTGCTTAACTACTCTAATAAAATAGAAGTTGTAAACCGTTATACCTTTGAAAAAGTGGCTACTATAAGCTCCGGGTTGACTAACCCTCGCTACGTTGCCTTCTCCGGCAATAAAGCTTATGTAACCAACTGGGGAGATGCTACAGACGCTACAGATGATTATGTGGCTGTTATAGATTTAGCTTCAAACCAAATTACCAATACAATATCAGTGGCAGAAGGTCCTGAGAGAATTTTGGAAGAAAATGGTAAACTTTATGTAGCACATAAAGGTGGTTATGGTTATGGTAACAGTATTACAGTTATTAATGGTGGAAGCAATACCGTAGAAACATCGATAGAAGTAGGTGATGTACCGGGTTCTATAGATATTGAAGACGGAAAACTTTATGTAATGAACGAAGGTATGCCATCATGGAGTGGTAATGAAACAACAGGTAGTTTACAGGTAATTGATTTAAATAGCAATACCGTTTCTTCTACTTACAGTTTCCCCGGGATGGCACATCCTGCAAATCTTACTATAGAAGATGATAAAATATATTATACCGTTGACTCTGATGTTTATGTAATGCCAATATCTACTACTGCACTGCCATCTACAGTATTATTAACTACTACAGATCAGGGCGTATATGGTATCTACAGCTTTGCTGTTGAAGATGATAAGATATATATTGGCGATGCCCTGGATTACAATTCTAATGGCAAGGTTTATATTTATTCAACTACCGGAGTACACCAGCACACATTTACGGTAGGTGTAATACCTGCAGGTTTCTATTTTAATGATTAAGTTATTTAAGTTTGTTTATTTTTTAAGAGGCTTTATGCCAAAAATAAAGGGTGGCAATTGCCACCCTTTGTTTAAACAATACTAAGTTTTAATTTTTTATAAATTTTGCTGAATGTTGTTTGCCTTCAGCATCTTTAAGTAAAAGTATATAGGTACCTTTTGCTAAATTTTGAACAGGTACAGTATTTTGAGAAGGGGTTACAGTAGTAACCAATCTTCCGTTAATGTCAAAAATAGCAGCCTCGGTAACCTGCCTGTTACTTGGCAATAAATACTGAATAAAATCATTTGCAGGGTTAGGATAAACCTTGAATGACGAAACAGTAAACTCCGGGTTACTTAACACTGTAGAGCCTTCTTCTATATGCAATGTTTGGTTTATGCCAGGATTGTTTATGGTATCCACTACACCCGAAGGCCACTTGATAACAACCTGCTCAATCTCATCGGCACTGCCAATACCAAAGTGCGTGTTAAGTGAACTCATAAACCTAAAGCCTTCTCCGCTTCTCACATCGCGAATCTGTATTCCCCATGGGCCGTGTATTTCTATACGTGCACCAATACCGTTACCATTACTAATAATGCCTAAAAGGGTTATCTTTAGCCAATTATTATCATTGCCTGCGTTTAGCCTGATGGTGTTGCCATTTAAAATATCTAAAAAGCCATCGTTATTAAGGTCGCCTACAGGACCTACCCATGCGCTTGTTGCAACAGGCGTAAAAGTCATGTCGCCATTATTATAAAGTATAAAATTATCGCCGCCCATTATATCTAAATAACCATCGTTATTAAAATCATAAGTAACATGCTCTCTGCTTAGTGAAGTAAAAGTTTCAAAACCCGAACCTGCGGTTACATCACTAAATGTGCCGTCACCATTATTTCGCATTAGTTTGTGGCTGCCGCTTGATGTAGAGTTAGCACCAACAAGTGCATCCATATATCCGTCATTATCAAAATCTCCCCATGCTGTTGACCATGTTTGCAGCAAATCTGCCATATTTGCCTCAGCACTTACATCTGTAAACTGCCCGTTACCATCGTTCCTATGCAGTTCGTTTATACCGGCAGGATCGTTACCGCCACGACATTTAGCAATAAATAAATCAGGGTCGCCATCATTGTCATAATCTACCCAGATCGAGCCATAATTACCTCCTGAAGGATAATCACCTAATCCGCCCTGATGGAAAGTAAATCCGCCTTCTCCATCGTTTAAAAAATAAACATTGGGCTGTACATCATGGCATACAAAGGCATCAAGGTGACCATCGTTATTAATATCTATAAAGTTGGTGCGTTGAGAAAATA
>JBQGDD010000126.1:0-2239 GCA_052038845.1 Dyadobacter sp.
CAGCCGGATATTATTATAGCCAATAAAGAGGAAAATACCGAAGAGATGGTAGTTGCCCTACAGGAAATAGCTCCGGTTTGGGTAAGTGATATTAAAAATATTCAGGATAACCTTGATATGATAAATGAGTTTGGTAAAATATTCTCTGTACGTACCCAGGCGCAGCAATGGCAGGATAAAATAAATCACGGGCTGGAAGACTTTAAAAAGTTTATGCAGGGCCGTGAAGTGCAAAAGGCTGCTTACTTTATTTGGAAAAACCCTTATATGGCAGCAGGTGGCGATAATTTCATTAATGAAATGCTTAAGCTGAATCACTTTACCAATATATACGAAAGTAAAGGGCGCTACCCCGAGGTTATTATACAGAAGATGCGCATACAGGGTGATCCTGATGTAGTTTTCCTGTCATCTGAACCTTATCCTTTTAAAGAAGAAGATGCTTTTGAGATAGGACGCTTTACGCATCATGCAAAAACCGTTTTTGTAGATGGTGAAATGTTTTCCTGGTATGGCAGCAGGCTGGTGAAGGCTTTTCAGTATTTTAAAAATCTACAGCAAAGGCTCGCGTAAAACTATGATTTACTTAGCCCTTTAAAGAAGTCTATATATTCTTTAGCGGTTTTGTACTCTTCATATCCACGGTTTACAACACGCCCGTATTTATCCAAAATTACTATATATGGAAAAAAGCCGTTGCGGTTATACCTTTCAGTAAGTATCATATTCATATTGTTGACATCCACAGGGTCCGGGATGCCTTTTTTCTGTAAAAAATCTGCACGCAGCAGCACCCAGTGCTTGGGGGCATTCGTTATAAATTCCTGGCTTTGCCAAACTGTTTTTTCAAGTTCAATGCACCTGCTGCACCAGTCAGAGCCGGAGAATACTAAAAGTATCTTTTTGTTTTCTTTTGCTGCCTTTTCTTTTGCAGTTTCAAAGTCAGTATTCCACTCCTGGGCAAGGGCGGGGTGTATAACAAAGCAGAGTATGGCCAACCACTTTTTCACGGTCTTAATTTTTCGCAAAAGTATAAAACTAAACGGTTTAAAAAAGCGGAGACATTAAAATTTAACGGGATATTATATGCTGTGTATTTGCATAAAAATGCCGATAGCATTAATATCGGCATTTCTTTAACTAACCCTAACCAAATGTGAGAAAATATAATTTTATTTTCAACTGCAAATTAATTAAAATTTTTCAATTCCAATGTTAAGGGATTGTTATTTATTTGTCTGATTATTAAAAAATTAGCTATCTGTTGTCCTGTAAGGAAAAAACCTTTCTCAACAAGTCGGTAGTACGTGCATTAAGGTCGTTCCTTATATCTTTTTCTTCTACAGCAATCATGGTAAATACGCCTTTTAAAGCCTCGTTGGTAACATAATCTGTAAGGTCAGGATTTACATTACTGGTTAATGGCAGGGCATTATATTTTGTTATTATAGTATTCCACACTTTATCTGCACCCACTTTATTGAATGAAGATTTAATAACAGGGTTAAACCTGCCATATAATTGTGATGTTGTTGTTCTTTCAAGATAATCAGTAGCAGCCCTGTCAGTACCTAAAAGTATATTGCGGGCATCGTTAAACGTCATTCCCTTTACGGCATCTACAAAAATTGGTTTTGCTTCCTTTACAGCTTCTTCAGCAGTCCTGTTTATCATTTTTAACCCCTCGTCAGCAAGGCTGCTTAACCCTACGTCCCTAAGTGCCTTATCAACCTTCTGCAGTTCTGCCGGCAAAAGAATTTTTACCAGTTCATTCCTGTAAAAACCATCTGTGGCAGTAAGTTTAGTAACCTGCTGGTCAATCCCTTTGTTAAGAGCCTGTTTAAGCCCTGCTGCTATATCCGCGTTAGAAACTGTACCCTGTGGCAATTGTGAAACTGCCTGCTGAAGTTCGGCACATCCTGAAAAAGTAAAGGAAACAGCGGCTGTGAGTAGTAAAAATATCCTTTTCATAAAAGTTTTGCTTTATTTAGTCCTGTAAAGCAAATACTTTTTTCAGTAAATCTGAAGTCCTTGATGATAAATTTGTCCTAATATTTTTTTCTTCTACTGCTATCATTTTAAACACACCTTCCATTGCCTTGTTGGTAACATAGTCAGTAAGGTCTGGGTTTACTTTTTGCACCAGCGGGATACCATTGTATTTATCTATGATAGATGCCCATACTTTATCGGCTCCTACCTTGTCTAAGGATGTAGATACTACCGGGCTGAATTTAGT
>JBQGDD010000127.1:0-3116 GCA_052038845.1 Dyadobacter sp.
TAATTGTTTTGCAAAGGTAGCAATCAGCATCGTTTTATTAAAACTATAGATGGCTTAATATTGTTAATAAAAAAAGCTGTTTCAAACGAAACAGCTCCCTAATTATATAACAGTAATTATTAAAACGCTAAAAAAGCCTTATTGTATTCCCTAAGGTCAAGTATATTGTTTTTATTGCCAAGGTCTGTAAATAAAGACAGCAAATAATCAAGACTTTCAGGGTTATGCTCAGTACCGGGAGTATTTTGTGCTACATTTTCCTCATCCTCATCCAAAGGCTCATCATCAGGTATAGGTATAAGAAATGCGCCATTTTCTTCAAGATGCTCATAAGTAAGGCGTATAGCTTTAGTTAATACCGGATTTTGCTCTTCCATTGAATATTCACGCAGTTTTTTAAGGTCTGCAATCAATGTTTCAGCATCAAAACCTTTTTTAAACAGATCAAGCTGTATTTTGTTGATCAGTTTTTGTGCACTCGGATTTTCCACAGTATAAGTCGATTTAGTTTGAACTTGTATTTAAGGATTGCAAAAATACTATTTTAAATATTTTATCCATATCTTTTTTAATTTGATTTTAGCATTTTATTGCCAAAGGCATAATAATAGTTACTTTTGAAGTGTATTATATAATTTATGAGCAAGCGCGAACTTAAAAAATACTTAGCATCATTACCAAAAAAAGAACTTGAAGAGCAGTTGCTTTCGGTTTATGAAAAGTTTACTGATGTAAAGACTTACTACGATTTTGTTTTTAACCCCAAAGAAGATAAGCTGGAACAGGAAGCCAAAACCAAAATAGCTAATGAGTATTTTCCTGTACGGGGTAAAAGACCAAAGTTAAGAAGATCTACCGCCCAAAACTATATTAAAAAATTTTTGACACTGGGTGTAGATGCATATGTAGTGGCAGATGTTATGCTGTATAACATAGAAACTGCACAAAAATATACTACAAAGCGGGATATAAGGTATAATTCCTTTTATAAAAGTATGCTCAACTCTTATAAACAGGTGGTTGATTATGTTATAGCTAACAGCATAACTACCGATTATAAAAACCGGATTGAATCTGTTTATAAAGAAGTTAAAAGGCAGGATTGGGAAAACTATAAAGAGTTTGAAAGGATATACGATAATTTTGAATAGCCAATTATCAAAATAAGTCTAATAAGCTGCCCTGTACATCAACTTTATAATAGCCGGGCTGTAATCTTCCAACCCGCAGCAAATTCACTTTTTCATGTGCAATCCTTGTAGGTTCCGGTATTCTGTATTTTGTAATACATTGCGTCATTATATTAAGGCTATCCCTAACAGATACTAAATTTCCGGGTGATATATAAACAGGCTTTACCCCGGTTTTAGTACGCAACGCATACCCCAGTATTTCACTGCCACCATAAATAGGGCTTATACTGAATTTATCTAAAGGCAAAGGATCGTATTTACCATAGAGCATACTTTTGGCACACCCAATGGCGGGGCAATTAGCCAGAACGCCAAAATGAGAAGCTATGCCCATACGGCGGGGGTGTGTAATACCCTGCCCGTCAAGTACAGTAATATCAGGTTTTACAGGTAGTTGTTTCCACGCTTCCAGTAATGCAGGCACTTCTCTGAATCCTAAATATTGAGGTACGTAAGGAAATTTTGTTGCAGTAGTAATTAAAGAGTAGGACTGCACCACCATTTGCGGATAGCTAAGCACTACTATGCCTGCATAAATAACATCGGTATCTTTATTATGAGAAATATCGGCTCCTGCTATTGTGGTAATATTTTTAGGAATATCGGTTAATACAACCTTATGCCGCAATTCATTTTGTATTGCAGTAGCTTCATTAATTGATATAGCATCATAATTCAGCATAAAAACTGTAAAAGCCTAAAATTACAAATATGACTTTACAGATTGTAATGAATAAAGCTAATGTTTCCCTAAATTTGCCAATTGCCAATAATTATGATTTTCTAAACAAAAATATCTATGGCAAATCTATATTTTTGAAAAATTATCACATCTCTTTATGCAAACAGAAGAAAAAGAAGAGGACAGGAAAGAGCTGTACCATTACCAAAAAGAAGATATTGACAACATATTTAAACAGTTTGAAGGCAAGCAGGAAAACTATCATTTGTTATACCAGCTTCCTACAGGTGGCGGTAAAACAGTTATCTTTTCTGAAATTGCCCGCAGGTATATAGAAAAATATAACCGAAAGGTACTTGTACTTACTCATCGTATAGAGCTTAGCAAGCAAACATCTCAGATGCTTAATGGCTTTGGTGTAAAAAACAAGATTATAGACAGCAGTATTAAGGAACTGGATGACCATAAAGATTATAGCTGCTATGTAGCTATGGTTGAAACCCTTAATAACCGCCTTAAGGATAAAAAATTCCACATGGATTATGTGGGGCTGGTTATTGTAGATGAAGCGCACTATAACTCATTCCGAAAGATTTTTTCTTATTTTAAAAATTCTTTTTTTCTTGGCGTTACTGCTACACCCTTAAGCTCTAATATAGAGCTGCCTATGTATGAAACCTACGATGAACTGATAGTAGGGGAGCCTATACAGTCGCTGATAAAAAAGGGATATCTTGCTAAAGCTGAAATGTATGGTTATGATGTTGAACTGACCTCGCTGAAATTAGGTATTAGTGGAGATTATACAGTTAGTTCATCTGATGAGCTATATTCCCGCTCAGGCATGCAGGATTTATTAGTACAATGTTATGAGGCAAGGGCAAAAGGAAAAAAAACGTTGATTTTTAATAACGGAATCAATACTTCCTTATACGTATATGAAACCTTTAGGGCGGCAGGTTATGATATAAAACACTTAGACAATCGTACTGCCGAAACTGAAAGAAGAAAAATACTGGAATGGTTTAATAAAACCCCCGATGCCATACTTACATCGGTTTCTATATTAACTACCGGGTTTGATGAGCCTACGGTTGAAGCAATTATATTAAATAGGGCAACGCGCTCATTAACACTGTATTTTCAAATGATAGGGCGTGGGTCCCGCAAACTGCCTGAAAAGGATACTTTCACAGTGATTGATTTGGGTAATAATGCACAACGTTTTGGTTTGTGGAGCG
>JBQGDD010000128.1:0-2883 GCA_052038845.1 Dyadobacter sp.
CGCCCACTATAACTACTTTTTTACCTCCTACATCGCCCAAACGTTCTCTTATAGTATATGAGTCCAGTAACCCCTGTGTAGGGTGCTCATGCGCGCCATCGCCTGCATTAACAATGCTCGCTTTTACATTTTTAGAAAGAAAATGGGCAGCTCCCGGTCTTTCGTGCCGCATAACTACCATATCTACTTTCATAGAGAGGATATTGTTTACCGTATCTATAAGCGTTTCTCCTTTTTTAACAGAAGACTGCGCTGCCGAAAAACTGATAACATCTGCTGATAGCCTTTTCTGTGCCAGTTCAAACGATAGTTTTGTGCGGGTACTGTTTTCAAAAAAAATATTGGCTATGGTAATATCCCGTAACGAAGGTACTTTTTTTATAGGGCGGTTAATTACTTCCTTAAACTGGTCTGCCGTTTCAAAAATAAGGTCAATATCCTGTTTAGTAATATATTTTATACCTAATAAATGATTAACGCTTAGTTGTTTCATTGCTGTTGTAAGTTACAGTTGAGCCTTAAATTAAATATACACTGTCTTCCCCGTCATTCTCTTTCCAGGAAACTATTACCTTTTCATTATTAATAGCATCTACCTGCCGCCCCCTGTAATCGGGCTGTATGGGTAAATGGCGACTAAAACGCCTGTCTATAAGCACAAGTAATTCTATGGATGACGGTCTACCAAATGATTGTATTGCTGTAAGTGCAGAGCGGATACTGCGCCCGGTGTAAAGTACATCATCTATAAAAACCACTCTTTTGTTTTCTACTAAAAAGTCAATTTCAGTCTTATTAGCTTCCAGAGGTTTTTCTGACCTGCGGAAATCATCCCTGAAAAAAGTAATGTCTAAAAAACCTAACTGAATATTATTTACATTATACTCCTGCTCCAGTATCATCTTTATACGTTCGGCTACATATTTCCCCCGGGGCTGCAGCCCAATAAGAATAGTATTGGCAAAATCCAAATGATTTTCAATCAGTTGGCATGCCAGGCGATGCAGGATTATATTGACTTCACGGGAAGTAAGCAATACTTTCTGGCTCATAAATGCGGTGTTGTGTTTAGTTTGTAAAAGTAGGGAAAATTAGTTTTTGTAAAAAGCATCTGTTAAATAAAGAGTGCTTTAAATGCACCAACAATTATCGTAGTTGCACAATTAATTTAATTTTAACTAATTAAAGAATTATAATAGCTAATTTTAATTAAACCAAAAAAACAATCTACCATGCAGAACAAAATTATTAAAATAAGTTTATTAGCCATAGTGCTGACAATGTTTACAGGATGCGAATTAGTAGGAGATATATTCCAGGCCGGAATGGCTGTAGGTGTATTTGTAGTGATTGCTGTAATTGTATTAATTATATGGCTAATTAGCAGGTTTAGAAAATAAAAAAAAGCGAGGTTTTAAACCTCGCTTTTTTACTATTTATCAGTATTGCTTTGCAGTTCCATGCTTTGCTTAAAACTATCACTTTCCCACAAACCTTCTTTCTTTACACTTCCGTTTTTATCCATCAGTTTACCTTCACCATGCCTGGAGTCATTTTTCCACTCCCCTTCATACTTGTCACCGTTTTTCCAAACATATATACCATAACCTTCTCTCATGTCGTTTTTATATGTACCTGTGTAGGATTCTCCATCTTTCCAGCTAAAAGCACCTTCACCATGACGCATATTATTTTTCCACTCACCTTCATAAGTACTTCCTGAATCATACACAGCAACACCATATCCGTTTGCCTTGTCTTTATTTAAATCCCCTAAATACCTGAACTTTGTCCCTTTAGAACTTTCAAGCAGTAAAGGCTCTTTATTTCTATTGTTTTCAAGCTGTTCCTCAAGTGTAGATATACTTACGTCTTTTTCAGCGATTTCGGTAACTAATGCCTCAATTTTATCTTTATAATCGTCTTCATAGTTAATTATAACAGTATCTGCTTTTCTCTTTTCAGGTACTATTACCTTAACCTCAACAATTTCTTTGTTATTTCTGTTCATGCTGTCTGCTATAACAACAGATTTCTGAATGATATGATCTGGGGAGTCTTTAAACATAGCAAGCAGTTTATCTGCCTCTTCATGGTTACCCTCTAATTTTAAAAACTGTGCCTCAATAACTTTTTCATGTGTTTTGAGTCTTTCAGCCATATTATCATTAGCTTCAACTGTTTCAGCATATCTTTTTTCAATATCTTTTTTATCAAAATATAAAAAAGCTAGAGTACATAAAAAAGAAACAAAAATCAGCAGTGTGGATATTCTACGAATCTGTGTACCTGCATTCCCCATTTTTTCTACATCAATTTAAATTAAACAATGTTTTATTATGGATGAATAAGGAATTTAATCTACATATCTTACGTGTTCTTCCTGATTTTTAAATAAATCGCTCACTTGGTCAATATATATTCCTAACATCACCCCCTGAGCATTGTCAAATTCTATACCAGTTGCCCCTCTCGTTCTAATCCTGTTTACATATCGAAGCTCTACACGTGCAGAAGTAGCAAACCTTAATCCCATGCCAACATATAAACGATTTTGATTAAAAGTGTTATACGTAACATTCTTGCCCATGTTAAGCCCTATCTCATTAGATACTGCTGCATAAAGCATATTATTTTGGTAAAAGTCTTCTTTATTAATAACGTATCTTATTCTGTACCTAAGCCTAAAACGTGTAAAAAACCTATAGTCATCCTGAGATGGCCTTTCCTGCCACCTTAGCTCATAACGATACCTGAAGGTATGCATCCATTTAGGGTTTGGATATTTTATATGATGAAAAAATTGAAAAGTAGTTCTTAATTCATGATAATCAGGTCTGTCAAAATCTTCCAGTTTGCCAACATATTCATTAGTATGCATAT
>JBQGDD010000129.1:0-3446 GCA_052038845.1 Dyadobacter sp.
AACCGGATATGAACACTGGTAAACTGCGTGTTGGCGCGGCACTTAATATCCTGATAGGGGGAGTACCTTCTATATACTATGGGCAGGAGCTGGGAATGAAAGGTAAGCAGATGAAAGGTACAACAGATGGTAATGATATTCCTATTCGGGAAGCCTATGAGTGGTATGCTGCCGAAGAGGGTAAAGGTATGGCATTATGGTATAAAGATACTGGGCCCTGGTGGGATAACAGGAATATGAAGGCTAATGACGGCATATCTGTAGAGGAGCAGGATAAAGACAAAACCTCCTTACTTAATTATTACAGGGAGCTTTTACGTTTAAAACGCCTTCACCCGGCTTTAGCGGGAGGTACATATAAAAATGTCGGAAACAGTAACGATAATGTATTTTCCTTTTTACGCACACATGATAAAGAAACTATATTGGTAATGGTAAACCTTTCTGGCAGCCAGCAGTTTGCAACAGTTACTGATGGTAGTGTAAAAGTTAATAAGCTACAGCTTATATCAGGTCAGCCCGATACTTCTTTTCCTAAAGGAGGGCGCAGCATCAGTTTAGAACCCTATGCTGTGCAGGTATGGCGATTTTTGTAGCCAGTAAGTTATTATAATTTAGTATTTCTACAAAAAAGCCTCCTTTTTTCAGGAGGCTTTTTTTATTGAATTAAATAAGATTAATCAAATTCTGACGTAAAGAATAATTTTACGTTAGGGAATTTCTGCTGTGTCATTTGTATTGAAAAATCAGAATCAGCTAAGAACACTAATTGCCCATATTTATCTTTTGCCAGGAATTTTTGCTTGATGCGTTTAAACTCGGCAAACTCTTCACTTTTAGCATCATCAGGTTTTACCCAGCAGGCTTTGTGCGCGGGGAAGTTCTCATAGGTACATTTAGCACCATACTCATGCTCCAGCCTGTATTGTATAACTTCATACTGCAGCGCACCTACAGTACCTATAACTTTTCGGTTATTCATTTCCAGTGTAAATAGCTGTGCAACACCCTCATCCATAAGCTGGTCAATACCTTTTTCAAGCTGTTTTGCTTTTAGCGGGTCAGCATTATTAACATAGCGGAAATGCTCTGGCGAGAAGCTCGGTATCCCTTTAAAGCTCATTAGTTCTCCTTCGGTAAGCGTATCGCCAATTTTAAAGTTACCGGTATCATGCAGCCCTACAATATCACCGGGGTATGATGTGTCTACAATCTCTTTTTTCTCAGCAAAAAAAGCGTTTGGGCTGGAGAATTTAAGGTTTTTCTTTAGCCTTACATGCAGGTAGGGTTTATTTCTTTCAAACACGCCTGATACTATTTTTACAAACGCGATCCTGTCCCTGTGCTTAGGATCCATATTAGCGTGAATCTTGAAAACAAATCCGGCAAATTTTTCCTCTTCCGGCTTTACAGTACGTGTATCAGAATCTTTTGGTCTTGGCGATGGTGCTATCTGCACAAAGCAGTCCAGCAGTTCGCGTACACCAAAATTATTTAATGCTGAACCAAAAAATACAGGCTGTAGTTTGCCATCTAAATATTGCTGCCTGTCAAAAGCAGGGTAAACCTCATCTATAAGCTCTAATTCCTCCCGTAGTGTATGTGCGGGTTTTTCGCCTATAATTTTTTCAAGCTCAGGGTTGTTGATATCAGAGAAAGCTATGGTTTCTTCTATATTTTTGCGGCTGTCGCCACTAAACAGGTTAATGTTTTTCTCCCAGATGTTGTAGATACCCTGAAAATCGTACCCCATACCAATATGGAAACTAAGCGGGGTAACTGTTAAGCCCAGTTTTTGCTCAACTTCATCCATGAGGTCAAAGGCATCTTTACCCTCACGGTCAAGCTTATTTATAAAAACCAGCATGGGTATATTACGCATACGGCATACCTCAACCAATTTTTCGGTTTGTTCCTCAACCCCTTTTGCAACATCAATAACCACTATAACACTATCTACAGCGGTAAGTGTCCTAAAGGTGTCTTCGGCAAAATCTTTGTGGCCGGGCGTATCAAGAATGTTTATTTTATTTTCTTTATAATTAAAAGCCAGTACAGAAGTAGCTACAGATATACCTCTCTGCCTTTCAATTTCCATGAAGTCGCTGGTAGCTCCCTTTTTTATTTTATTGCTTTTTACAGCTCCCGCCTCCTGTATTGCCCCTCCAAAAAGCAGTAATTTTTCTGTTAAGGTTGTTTTACCGGCATCAGGATGGGATATAATTCCAAAAGTCCTTCTTTTTTCAATCTCGCTTAATAACTTCATTTATATAAACCTTTGTTACTGTTTTAAAGGTGCAAAAATAGTTTTTTAATCTTGTAATAGAAACAAAATAAGCAACAGTAAATTACAGATGCCTGGTAAAACTCTTTGCAATACTGTGGATAGTATTAGTGAAAATACTATTTTTACAAAAATATGATAGGCAGGTAATTACCATTTACAATACTGAACGGGGATAGAGAAACTATGGCATAAAACTACAACATGGCGCTTAAAAGATACTTGTTACCACTCTTAACATTACTGCCATTGCTGGCTGCAGCACAACAGGAGCCGCAATATACCCAGTACATGTATAACACTTTAACGGTTAACCCGGGCTACACGGGTTCTATAGGTAATCTTGATGCTGTATTGTTGCACAGAACGCAATGGGTAGCCATAGATGGCGCACCCCGCACGCAGGCGTTTACTTTACATACTCCTGTAAGCGACAGGGTAGGGATAGGGCTTAGTGGCATAAATGAACGGATAGGCCCTGCGGATGATGTATATGCTGATGCTAATTTTTCTTATACCATACCATTTGGGTATGAGTCTAAACTTGCCTTTGGATTAAAGGCAGGTGCAAGGATGATGAGTATTGACTGGTCTCGCGGGCGTTATTATGATGAAGGCGATCCTTTGCTTAACTCTAACATAAATAATCAGGTAAGGGCATCATTAGGTGCGGGTGTGTATTATTATACAGATAACTGGTATGCGGGTTTTTCTGTGCCTAACTTCATACGGTCAGATTATTATGATGATATACAGGAATCAACAATATCGGGCAGGCTTCATTATTATATAATAGGAGGCTATGTTTTTGATATTACCGATAACTTAAAATTTAAGCCTGCTGTTTTGGGTAAAATTGTTTCGGGTGCACCCGTTACGGTAGATGCTTCGGCTAATTTCCTTTTGCAGGAAAGAGTAACGCTTGGGGCTTCTTATAGGTGGGATGATTCAGTCAGTGCATTGGCGGGTTTCCAGATTACAGAAAACATTTTTGTGGGCTACTCTTATGATTATTCGGTTACAGAACTCAACAAATATAATGATGGCTCGCATGAGGTTATTTTACGCTTTCAGCTAATGCCTAAAGGCACAAGAATAAAATCACCCAGGTTTTTCTGATAACAGTATAGCTTATGAAAAGATTATTACTTTTAGTATTTAT